>JBGUKB010000022.1:0-13301 GCA_045114235.1 Victivallales bacterium | reverse complement strand
GCGAAATAATCGACGCAGCATTCGGTGGTGATGGTGAATCCGGCGGGAACCGGGAGGCCGAGCTTGGCCATTTCGGCGAGATTGGCGCCTTTGCCGCCGAGCAGTTCATTCATGGAAGCGTCGCCGTCGCTCATGCCTTTTCCGAACAGGTAGACGTACTTTTTCGCGGAAGATTTCTTCATGCGAAATCCTTTCTGACAGTTGTTTTGCGTTTTCTAGCGTGTTTTTTATGTCGATAGTGAAGAGATAAACATTTAATATAAAGGTTTTTCCTAAAAAATCAAGCAAATCAAATGATTTTTTCTAATAAAAAGGGAAAGAGATACGGATATCATCGGAAGTTTTGACGATACTCTTCAAAAAACGGAAACCGGAAAGATGTCATTTGTCCTGAAGCACCGGTCCCTTTTCGCCGGGCTTACTGAATCCCCTTCATGGATTCGATGGCGGCCTGCAGCTGGCTGAGCTTGATCGGCTTCAGGAGGATGCCGGTGAACCCGGAATCCTTGAATGTCTTCCGCGTTTCGACGTCGGCGGTCACGGCGTAGACGGGGAGGTCTTTCCATTGTTCCCTGCTTCTGATCTCGCGGATCAGTTCCTCCCCGCTCATGACCGGCATCCACATGTCGGTCAGCACGATGCCGATCTCCTTGTCGGTTTTGAGTGTTTCCATGGCTTCCGCGCCGTTTCCCGCCGTGACGACGTCCGTTACGTTCAGGCGGCGCAGCATCGACTGGATCACTTTCACGTTCACGGGCACGTCGTCCACGATCAGGATGCGCGGGATCTTTCCTTCAGATGATGTATTGTTCCGCGCGGCCTGTATTGCGATCCGCCCGGTGGTGTCCCCGACCTTCGATTTTTCCTTCGTGGAGAAACGCACGTCCGGGATCGTGACGGTGAAGGTCGAGCCTTTGCCCGGAGCGGATTTCAGTGTCAGCTTGCCTCCCATGCGCTCCGCCAGCTGACAGCAGATCGAGAGCCCGAGCCCGGTTCCCTTGGCCGCCTGGGAGGTCTTTGCCTGTACGAACGGCTTCAGGACGCTTTCCTGGTCATCCTCGGCGATCCCGCATCCGGTGTCGGCAACGGAGAACGTCAGGCGCCCCGTCTCTTCCATGGAAATGGGGTTCTTCTCGAACGAGGCCGACAAGGTGATCTTTCCGTGTTCCGTGAACTTGGCGGCGTTTCCGATCAGGTTGAACAGGATCTGGCGGATCCGGTGCGGGTCGACAAAGAGGAGCGGGACCGGGGGGATGCGCTCCTCAAGCGCCACATCCCTGCCGAGCACGGAAATGTCAAAGGAATGCAGCACGCCGGATGCCAGCTTGTTGAAATCGGTCAGCTCCGGTGCAAAGACGATCTTTCCCGCCTCGAGCTTGGAGAGGTCAAGCACGTCGTTGATCAGGTCGAGCAGCGTCTGTCCGCTGGTCGCGATCGCATCGAGGGCCTGCGCCTTTTCGTTCGGGTCCTCGATGCCGTTCCGCAGCAGCTCGGAGAACCCGATGATGGCGTTGAGCGGCGTGCGGATGTCGTGGCTGACGGTCGAGAAGAACAGGCTCTTGGCCTGTTCGGCCGCGCGGGCGCGCTCGAGCGCGTTCTGAACCTCCGCCAGATGCTTGGCTGTCTGTTCGCGTTCGATGGCGGCCTGCCGCAAATCGGCACGTTCGTCCTCAATGACGAAGACATGGAAGAAGCAGTTGCCGACGAGGCAGCCGAGCGCGTAAAACGGCCACAGCGGCCAGAGGATCTGAAGGACTACGGCAACCGCCATCGTGAGGCAGAACAGAAAGACGACCATGCTTCGCCTGCGTATGGAGTCCCGGCTGTGGAGGAACCTCACGAACGAGAAACACGCCGTCACAACGACAAAAACGGCAAGAGGATAGAATATGAGGTGGCGCAACGGCCCGGCGTGATAATTGCCATCCCCGTCGAAAAAGAAGAGGCAGTCGTTGAAGAGATTGGCCGCCAGCAACAAGATGTACAGGGCCAGAAGCACATATCCGAACCAGAAAAGGATTCGCGACCTCCAGCCTCTGACGCCCAGATAGGCGATGACAAAACGGCATAACATCAGAACGGATACGGCGATCGCGATGTAGTAGACCATCGTGTCGACATACAGGAGTTTCGTCCAGGCAAGCCCCGCCAGGACGCCCCAGCTCGCATCCGTTATGTAGTAGGCGAAGACGCCCGCCAGAAACCCGCGATACTCTTTCGCTCCGCGCGCATCGGATATCTTCCGGCCGGGAAGCATGTCGAAGTTGATGATCAGATGGATCCCCATCGCCAGGAAGGCGATCACGGAATAGATGTAGTCCTGCATCGCATCACCTGACGACTATCGCACGGATTTCTTTCCGGACGGAACGTTTTTTCGCAATATTCAGTCGATTCCTCATCATATGGTTGGCCCGCTGAAGATGTGCTGATATGATTATTCAAAAAATATATATGCATAATTTTGCTTTGTCAAGGGGAAAAAACACCGTTTCCGAAAAAAGCAACTGCATTTTTCATTTTTTCGGAACCGGTCAGGCGATCCCGGAAACGCCCGCGTCAACGGGGCGGCGTCACGGGCACGGCGTCACAGGAAGCAGATGCGCGTGATGCACTGGTCGAAGTTTTCCTGTCCGCTGAGGATGTCGATCTCGATGCGGAGGAAGAGGAACGGGAGGTCTCGGCGGTCGAGTCGCGGCATGCGGACGGCGTCCTTTTCCGTGGTGAGGATGTACTCGGCTCCGGCGGCCTTGGCGCTGTTCACGAAGTCGATCATCTCCTGCTGGCTGTAGCGGTGATGGTCGGCGAAATGGCGTTCGAGCACGATCTCGCCGCCGTGCTGGGTCAGGAAGGCGTTGAAGCTGGCGGGGTTCGCGATGGCGGAGAGCGACGCGATCTTCAGCCCGTTGAGCATTTCGAGGGGGAAGCGGACGCCGCGGTCGAACACGTCCTCCAGGTATTTCGGGCGGTGGCAGCACTCGATGATCTCGGCGCGGCGGTTGTGGCGGCGCATGAAGTCCTTCAGGTGGCGCAGACGCGGCGAAGCATCGGATTTCGTGAGGAAGATGTAGTCGGCGCGGCGGATGTTCTTGATGGGCTCGCGGAGGAGTCCGCGCGGCAGGACGTGGTGGTTTCCGAAGGGGCAGGTGGAGTCCACGAGCAGGATGTTCAGGTGGGGGCGCAGGCCGAGGTACTGGAACCCGTCGTCGAGGATGAGCGTGTCGGTCTGGTATTCCTCGATGGCGTAGAGGCCGGATTTCACGCGGTCCTTGTCGACCAGCACGACCACGTCCTTCAGATTGGTCGCGAGCATGTACGGCTCGTCGCCCGCGGAAAGCGAGTTCAGGAGCAGGTCCTTGCCGTTGGAGACGACGCGCGGCGGGACGAATCGGTGCTGGGAAGAGAATTTGCTGCGGAGCTTTTCCAGGAACGAACGGTTGTCGCGGCTGCGGTATCCGCGGCTCAGGACGGCGACGCGGCGGCCTTTCCGGCTCAGCGTCTTGGCGAAGATCTCCACGACCGGTGTCTTGCCCGTGCCGCCGCATGTGAGGTTGCCGATACTGACCACCAGGCAGCCGATGGAGTGGTTGCGGATCACGCGGTTTTCGTAGAGCCAGAGGCGGAACTGGACGGCGCGTCGGTAGAACCGCGAGGCCATGAACAGGAATCCGTAGGTGATCCGGTCGAACGAACCGCGGCGTTTCTCCTGGATGATCTCGATGAAATACTGCTCCAGGTTTTCTCCGATTTCGTGGAACGTCATAAGCCGAGCCCGGGATCGTCCTGATCCTCCGGTTCATCCTTTTCAATGGGATTGATTGCCTTGCTCTGCAGCAGGTTGAAGAAATCCAGATCGGCGGGGTATTCCTGCGACAGGAACATCGTCACCCGGACATCGTCGTGCGCCCGGGAGAATGCGCGGATCCTGTCGATGGATTCGTCGGAAATGTTGACCGTGGTGAGCACGATGGTGTCGAACGGCGTTTTCTTGTACAGGTCCTCCAGGTCCATACTTGTGCCGAGCACGCGGAACCCGTAGACGTTCAGTTTCTGAAGAGACGGATCCTCGTCGATGATGCCCAGGATGTGGAACGGGCAGGAGAGGTGGCGGCTGCTGTAGAGGTTGTTGATGTACATGCGGCATCCCAGGCCGCCGCCATGGATGATGGTGTTGTGCCGGTCGGCTTCGGGCGAATTCTTCAGATAGTAGGACCGGATGGCGAAGGATTCGAAGAAATGGAGAACGGCGCGTTCGGCTATGACGGCTCCGCAGGAGAAGAACGTATAAAGCAGGAAGATGATCGTGTCCATGCGTTTCGAGATGCCGACGAGTACCCAGTCCTTCCAGACGAAAAGGTTCAGAAGGATGAAGGAAATGCAAGCGGACAGGAAAAGAAGCTTCAGCAGATAATAGTAGCGTTCGATGCCGGCGCGGAGCCAGTAGGTGCGGTAGACGCCGGAGAAGTTCAGGACTAAGAAATAAGGAATGATCAGGATCAGGAAAAGGTTGATGTTGAACGTGGCGCGGACCGGTTTCTGCAGGAGCGCATAGACAAGGAAGAACGATGCTGCCGCTATGAGGAAGTCGATCAGCGGATGGACCGCGGTGAGGAGGAAGGATTTCCGGGGGATGCGGACACCCTGCGCCACGACGCTCATGGAGGCCAGGAGTTCGATGTTCGCGAGGCGGAGCGTGAAGAACACGCCGACGATGACCAGCAGGAAGGCGAGCGCGGGCATGCTGCGTCCGATGAACGTCAGGGCGATGGCGCCGACCGAGAAGACGACGGAGATCGCATACATCAGCAGGACGGTGCGTCTGGTTTTGTTGTGGGTCTCGCGCAGAAGGCGGTGGTGCAGGTGGTCCTGGTCCGCGTCCATCACGCCGTTTTCGTTTTCGATCACTTTTTTGAGCTCGATCCGTCCGGTGGCGTCGATGCCGTTTTCCAGTTCGGTCACGGCTTCGGCATCGTCGAGGTTTTCCTTCAGCATGTGCACGCCGAACCGCCTGACGCTGCGCCGCCAGATGGCGAGGATCACGTCGAAGATCGGCACGCCGATGGCGACCAGCGGCACCAGAAGCGCGGCGATCGTGACGGCGGGGCGCGAACACTGGTCCATGCTCGTCATGGCGAAGAACAGGCCGAGGAACATGCTGCCCGTGTCGCCCATGAAGATGCGCGCCGGGGAGAAGTTGAACACCAGGAATCCGAGGCAGGCTCCGCAGAACGTGAAGAGCAGGATCACCATCGGCAGGTTTCCGCCGCTGATGAGGATCCATGTGGCGATGCAGACGGAGGAGATGGACGCAAGCCCGGCGGCGAGCCCGTCCAGGCCGTCGATCAGGTTGAACGCGTTCACGATGCCGATCGTCCAGCAGACCGTCACGACCAGCGCGAGATACCACGGGAGCGTGTAGTCGAACAGCGTGCGGATGCCTCCGCCCAGGAAGTACAGCGTGACGCCCGCCGCGATATGGAGCATGAGCTTGATCACGCTCGGCATGTTGAACCGGTCGTCGTACAGCCCGGTGAAGAGAAGGATGACGGACGCGCCCGCCAGGGCGATCAGGAACTGGCCGACGTTCTGGTCGGCGAGTTTCGTAAGGTCTCCGCCGCAGAGTTTCGCCGCATAAAGCATGATGGCGAACCAGAACGCGATGATGAATCCGATGCCGCCCGCGCGCGGGACGGGTTTCTTATGGATATGCCTGCCTTTCGGTATGTCCATATATCCCAGGTGCGGCAGCACGGCGATGCAGACGCGGGTCAGGATCATGGAGACGGCGAACGCCGCCAGCGGGTAGATGGAATTGGCGATCAAATGTTTCAGTGTTTCCATAACACGGACATTTCCTTCGATGCATGTTTTGAATCCGTTGCGGAGTTCAAAAACGCCTGTTTGCATAAAACGGCGTTCCCGACCGGCGGACGAAAGCGTTCCTGGCCCGTACAAAATATGAACCGTGCCGGGCGGAAGGACCACAATCGAAAATAATATAATACTTCTTTCCTGCTTTTTCAAGGCGATACTTGATTTTTACCATAAAGAGTGGTATATTATTGGGAATTTCAATCCAGCTGAAGGTCCTTTATGAGATTTTTCTCCAAGTTCGCCGCTTGTCTGCTGTCGTTCCTTCTGATCGCGGTTTTCGCCGCGTGCGACGGTTCATCCGAACGTTCTCAAAAAATCGGCCGCCTCGACGTCGTCTTCGGTGCCGAACAATGCACGATCCCCGGCGCGGATTTCGAGCGCGACGTGCGCGTGGAAGTCCGCGGCGTGTCGGACGACGATTCCTCCTCCGGCAAACAGCGCCTTCTTTCCGGGGAGCCGGTGAAATTTGAGGCCGCCGAGGGGTCGGACCTGGAGATCACGCAGCTGTCGGAAGAGACCGACGTCGTCGGCGTGGTCCGCGCGAAAGTCAAGGCCGGGCACAAGGTCGGCGACAACTATATTAAAATTACGCCGCTGAACGATCCCGACAAGTTCGTCCTCGTCCGCATGACCGTGGGCGCGAAGATCGAAAACGCCGAACGGCAGGGCATGACGAACGCGGTCCTGGTCGATCCGCTGGTCATCAAGGTCGTCGACGCGGACGGCAATCCCGTCGAGAACGCCCCGGTCTATTTCAGCGTCAAGTCCGCCCCGCGCAGCAAATCCCAGCCGAAAGTCCTCACGCCGGAAGTCCGGACCGACAAGAACGGCCTGGCGCAGTCGTTCGTCCGCCTCGGCGGGGAGACCGGCGAATACCATTTCGCGATCGAAGTCGCCGACCCGGCGCACGGCATCTACATCCGGGCGCTGGACGCGCGCCTGCTCGGCATCGACATGTTCTCCGTGTCCATGAGCATGATCGGCGGCATCGCGTTCCTGATCTTCGGCATGCTGCGCCTGAGCCGCGGCCTCCAGAGCATCGCGGGCGAGAAGATGCAACAGGTGCTCCAGTTCTTCTCGAAGAACTCGATCCTGGGCGTGATCGCCGGCGCTTTCGTCACCGCGGTCATCCAGTCCAGCGCCGCCACGACCATCATGGTGCTCGGCTTCATCAACGCCGGCCTGCTGAACCTGGTGCAGGCGATCGGCATCATCTTCGGCGCGAACATCGGCACGACCATGACGGCGCAGCTGATCTCGTTCAACCTCAGCGGCCTGGCGCTGCCCGCCGTGGCGCTCGGCTTCGTCCTGATGACGTTCACCAAGAAACGCAGCCTGCAGGGCTGGGGCAACGCCATCTTCGGGTTCGGCATGCTCTTCTTCGGCATGAGCATGATGAGCACGCAGATGAGCATCCTCGGCACGTTCCCGTCGTTCCTCGAACTCTTCTCCCTGATCGACTGCGCGCCGAAGACGCCCGACGGGTTCATGCCGTTCCTGCCCATCCTCGGCGCGATCGGGATCGGCATGGTCGCGGTCTTCCTGGTCAGCGCCAGCGCCGCGGTCATCGGCATCATCCTGGCGCTCTCCGCCGCCGGGCTCGTCAATTTCTACACCGCCGTCCCGCTCCTGATCGGCACGAACATCGGCACCACGATCAACGCCTGCCTCGCTTCCATCACCGCCAACCGCGTGGCGAAACAGGCCGCGCTCGCGCATTTCCTCTTCAACTTCTTCGGCGCGGTCCTGATGGTCGTGCTGCTCTATATCCCGGTCGGCGCGCAGAGGACGCCGTTCTTCCTCTACATCGTGAACTCCATCACGCCCGGCGACGCGTTTGCGGCGGTCCCGCAGAACCTGGAACGCCACATCGCCATGGCGCACACGATCTTCAACGTCCTCACGGTCCTCGCCATCATGCCCGTCCTGAAGCCGTTCTCGCACCTCTGCGAGACGATCATCCCCGGCGACAAGAACAAACCGGTCAGCACGCGCACGCTGGAACCCCTGCTCCTCCGCACGCCTGCCATGGCCATCGAACAGTCCATCATCGAGATTCGCAAGATGGTCGAACTCTCCTGGAGCATGATCGACCGCGCGGTCAACCACCATTTCCGCGCCGCGCACGTCGACGAACAGGAGTTCGAGCAACTGGAGGCCGACGAACAGCAGGTCGACAAGATGCAGGCCGACATCACGAACTACCTTGTGCAGATCACGCGGCAGCACCTCTCCAATCCGCAGTCCAACCTGATCCCGCTGCTCATGCACTGCACCAACGATGCCGAGCGCATCGCCGACCACACGGCGAACATCATGCGCCTCACGAAACGCCTCTCCAAGGTCGACACCAAGCTCTCCGACGTTGCGCAGGACAACCTCAATTCCCTCTGGGAGCTCCTCTCCTCGCAGGCGGAGAACGTCAAGCTTGCGCTTTCGCACAAGAAAGAGGAAAACGAGGCGGGCATCCGGTCCGCGCTGGAGGGCGAAAAGAAGCTGAACAAGCTTGCGCACAAATACGAAAAGAACATCAAGGCGATGATGGCGGAGCAGGCGCGCGAACAGCAGCAGGAGGCCGCGCACGTCGCCAGCGACGCCGAGGCCAACGAACGCGAGATCAACGAACTTGCCAAGCAGTACGAGCAGGTCCATGTGGAACGCCGCAACAAGGGCGAATGCGCCGTTGACGCCAGCGTGATCTTCATCGAAATGCTCTGGGAACTCGAACGCATCGGCGACCACCTGGTGAACATCGCCCAGCGCGCCCCCGAAATGCAGAAGTTCTATATTAACATTTGATATAGGAAAAGGATGGTTCCGGGATGAGCGCAGGGCATTGGTTCAAAAAGAAGTGGAGGAAGTTCTACCTGAAGATCGTCCGCGAAAAGGCTTCGCCCGAGTATATCGCGCGCGGCTGGAGCATCGGCATGTTCTTCGGGTGCCTCATCCCCATCGGCGGCCAGCTCGTCTGCTCCATCCCGGCGGCGTTCCTGCTGAAGGGCAGCAAGATCGGCGCGGTCCTCGGCACGTTCATCACGAACCAGATCACCGTGTTCTTCATCTACCCCGTGCAGTGCTACGCCGGGGCGAAGCTGATCGGCCTCGATCTCTCCTACGGGGACATCAAGGAAAAGCTCAAGGAGATCATCGATGCGTCGGACTTTTCCGAGTTCGTCCATGCCACGAAGAGCCTCGCGGGCGACCTGACGGTCGCGTTCTTCGTCGGCGGCGCGATCATGGCGGTCGTCCTGACCCCGATCACCTACTTCGCGGTCAAGAAAATGGTCATCGGCTACCGCATCCAGCTGGAAAAACGCCGCAAGAAACGCCTCGCCATGCTGCGGTCGCGCGTTCAGGCGAAGCATCACCACGAAGCGGAAACGAACGGCCCGGCGTGAAAAACCGGAAAAATCGGAAAAAAACGCATTTCCCGCTTGAATATTCCGTTTGGGATGCTATTTTAAATACATGCTTTTTTTTCGAGCGTGCGTCCCTATCGTCTAGAGGCCTAGGACACCAGGTTTTCATCCTGGTAACACGGGTTCGAATCCCGTTGGGGATGCCATTTTTGTATCCGGATGCCTTGTTCTGGAGAGTGCCGTGAAATACTTCGACGTCCATTGCCATGTGTTCCCTGACAGCGTCGCCCCGAAGGTCGTCGCTTCGCTCGAATCGTACTATCACGAACCCTGGCGCAGGACCGGCACGGTCGCCGATCTGCATGAATCGCTCGAAGACGCTCATATCGACAAGGCTGTGTTCCTCGCCTCCGCCACGCGTCCCGACCAGGTCCAGAACCTCAACAACTACCTGGCGTCCTTGCTCGGACCGAAGGTCATCTGCCTCGGTTCACTCCACCCGGACTACGCGGACCTCAAGGGCGAGCTCGCGCGCATGAAGGAGATCGGGCTCACCGGCCTGAAGTTCCACCCGGATTTCCAGAAGCTCTACATCGACGAACCGCGCATGATGCGCCTGTACGAGCTGATCCCGCCCGACATGCCGATCCTGTTCCACGTCGGCGACGTCAGGAGCGACTATTCCTCCCCGAAACGCCTCGCGAACATGATGGACCATTTCCCGCACCTCAAGAACATCATCGCGGCGCACATGGGCGGCTACAGCGTCTGGGACGAGTCCTGGAAATACCTCATCGGGCGCGACGTCTGGTTCGACACCTCCAGCACGTTCTTCAAGCTCCCGCCGCACGAAGTCACGCGCATGATCCTGGCGCACGGCGTCGACCGCGTGCTCTGGGCGACCGACTATCCCGCGCTGTCCCACCGCGACGGCATCGCCGAGGCGCGCACGCTGGACCTGACGGAAGACCAGTTCGAGAAGATCTTCTACAAGAACGCGGAACGCCTGTTCGGCGTGAAGCTCTGAGGCGGGGGAGGGGGCAGGCATGGAGATTCAGACTCTGTCGAAGGGCAGACGCCTCCTGCTGCTCTACTGCTCGTTTTTCCGCATCACCGCGCTCGTGGTCGGCGGCGGCCTCGCCATGCTGCCCGTCATCGAGGAGATATTCGTCAACAAACACAAACTTCTGACGCGCGAGGAGCTGCTGGATATGACCGCGCTCACGCAGACGGTCCCCGGCATCATCGCGATCAACTCCGCCGTGTACATCGGCATGAAGATCGGCGGGGTGCCGGGCGCGATCGCCGCCGCGGCGGGAGCCGTCACGCCGCCTTTCACGGTCATCCTCATCATCGCGTCGTTCTTCCCCCATCTGAATCCGAAAAACCGCTATCTGCTCGGCGTGTTCGCCGGGATCCGTGCGGCCGTGACCGGCATGATCCTCGTCACCGGATGCCGGATGTTCCGCCGGACCGTGAAAACGAGGCTGGAATACGCCGTTGTGTTCATCTTCTTCGTGCTCGCGATCATGAAGGTGAGCCCCGCATTGCTGATCCTCGCCGCCATCCCGTTCGGCTGGTGCTACGTGTGGTGGCAGACGCGCCGTCTGGCGCAGGCGGAAGAGGCTGCGGATACTTCGAAAACCGCGGAAACGACCTCGAAAATTTCTGAAAATGAGGAGGGCGGCAAATGAACCACTGCATCGTCCTCTTCCTCCAGTTCTGCAAGTTCTCCGTGCTGTGTTTCGGCGGCGGCTACATGCTGATCCCTCTGCTCACGGCGGAGTACGTCGACAAGGAACAGGTGCTCACGATGAGCGAATTCGGCAACCTCTGCTCCGTGGCGCAGGTCACGCCGGGGCCGGTCGGGCTGAACACCGCGACGTACGTCGGGTACGTGAACGAAGGTTTCTTCGGCGCTCTGGCGGCGTCGCTGGGGCTGATCGTGCCGACGATCCTGATCGGATGCTCCGCTGCGGCGGGCATCAACCGCTGGAAGGAAACGTTCCTCGTAAAGGGCATGCTGAAGGGGACGCGCCTCGCGGCCGTGGCGCTGATCATGTTCGCCGTGACGATCTTCCTCGGGATGTCGGTCTTCACGCAGACGATCCCGTGGGAATCGTTCGGCGCGCTGTTCAAGCTCGAACGCCCCGTCCTGCCGGATGGCTTCGCTCTCTCCCCGGCTGGCATCCTGATCTGCGGCGTCACGGTCGTGCTGATGCTGAAAACGAAGTTGCCGACCACGGCGCTTCTGCTCGGCGCGGCCGCCGCAGGCGCGATTTTGTCCGCCTGGTTTTAACGGCGCGACGCCGTTGGAACGCGGAAAATCGCAAAAAAGGCTGAAAGAAATGGGGAAATTGATTTGAAAAAAGCGGGAAGAGGCTGTATATTAATTGACTTTTATATCGCATTGAGTCACGCGCAGTGCGGTAAGCGAACAAAGCGTGAGCGTCAAATGACGCAGTCGAACCCACTGGTAAAGACAAAGGAAAAACCGTTATGGTAAAGATCAGACTGAAACGAACTGGCGGAAAGAACTGGATCAGCTTCCGTATCGTTGTCTGCGACATCCGTGCGCAGCGCGACGGCCGCATGCTGGAAGAACTTGGCTACTACGATCCCCGCCGCAGCGATGAAAAACTCGACGTCGCCCGCCTCGAATACTGGGTCGGCAACGGCGCGATCATGAGCGAGACCGTGAAGGACATCTACGACCGCGCGAAAGCCGGCAAGTCCAAGCAGTACGGTCAGCCCGATCCCTACACGAAGAAAAAGACGTTCAAGAAGGGCGAGGAGAAGGCGTAAGTCTGTCCTCCGCCCGTGCAATACGGGAGACTGGCCGTGTCTATTTTTGATATTTTCGGCAAACTGTTCGGCGGCAAGGAAGAGGCGGAAGCCAAACCCTCCGCGCCGGCAGCCAGAACGACCGCCGATCCGTCTTCGCAGCAGAACCTCGAAGATTTCGTGCTGTACATCTCGAAGAAGCTCGTGGACTACCCCGACGAAGTGAAGGTCCGCACGGCTTCCGCCGAGAACGGAAACGTGATCCAGATCACGTGCCGCCCGGGCGACCGGGGCAAGATCATCGGCAAAAGCGGTAAAACGATCATGGCGCTTCGCGCTCTCGTCTCCGGCGCCGCCGGACGCACGAAAGGCCGCGTGAGCGTCGAGGTCCTGGACGATGAGGTCGAGGCGGCAGGAGCCTGACGTGGCGCTGCGGATCGACATCATTACACTGTTTCCCGAGATATTCTTCGGCCCGCTGGCGAGCAGCATCACCGGCCGGGCCATGCGGGAAAACAAGGTCGAGATCCGTGCGATCGACCTGCGCGATTTTACGCACGACCGGAGAAAGACCGTCGACGACAAACCGTTCGGCGGCGGACCCGGGATGCTGATGAAAGTTGAGCCGCTTTTCGAAGCGGTGAGTTCTTTGAAACAGGACGGGACGAAGGTCATCCTGACCGGACCCGCGGGCGGGCGCTTCACGCAGAAGACGGCCCACGCGCTTTCCGGCGAACAGCACTTGATCTTCATCTGCGGACACTACGAAGGCGTCGATCAGCGCGTCCGCGATCTGCTGGTCGACATGGAGCTGTCCATCGGGGACTACATCCTCACGAACGGCAACCTGGCGGCCATGGTCATGGTCGACGCGATCGTCCGGCTCCTGCCGGGCGTGCTCGGCGACGACGAATCCGCCGTGCAGGAGTCGTTCGAGAACGGCCTTCTGGAGTATCCGCAGTACACCCAGCCCGTCGAATTTCAAGGCATGAGAGTCCCGGACGTGCTCCTGTCCGGCGACCATGCCAGAATCGGACAGTGGCGCCGCGCCGAATCCATGAACACGACGCTGCTTGTCCGTCCGGACCTGATCAACGACAAAAATTAACATATGGAGGTAACAACCATGAGCATCATTGACAAGATCGAAAAGGCGCAGTGCAAGGCTTCTGTGCCTGACTTCAATATCGGGGACACCGTCAAGGTTTCCACCAAGATCATTGAAGGCACCACCGAACGCATCCAGAATTTCACCGGCGTCGTCATCGCCCGCAAGAATTCCGG
>JBGUKB010000021.1:0-4805 GCA_045114235.1 Victivallales bacterium | reverse complement strand
AGCCCGCGGCGGAAGAATCGAGCGTTCATGGTAGGATCCTTTCTGACCTCGTTTCGAGGCGGATTTGTTCATGTTTCCGATTTCAGTATTAATATAGCGCGCGGGGGAGCGTTTTCAACCGTTCCGGCGGATTATTTGACGTGTTTTTCCGGGGGATGCGTTACGGACTGCGGATTCTTAACGCACGGGAAGGGAAATTCAACAGGCGGGCTTGAAAAACTCTAATCGAACGGTATATTATTATAACAACATTCAATCGGACGGAATCCGGGTGAACCGTGTGAAATTCACGGACTGTCGCGCAACTGTGAGCCGCATGGTGCGGCGAGCCAGATCCCCGCTCCGTTCAAGTTCCCTCCGCAAAACGCGGAATTGTGCCCGGAACACAAGACGGGGAAGCATCGCGGACAGTCTGTTTTGTCCTGTTGACGGATGAACGGGCTGTGTGCCGCTGTTTTCGTACGCCTGCGTTCCTGCACAAAAACACAAGAAAGGACCGCAGTACATGGTAACAAAGACAACCAAAGACGGCGTCGTGCAGCTGTTTCTGAACGGCGAACTCAAACTGGAACAGGCCGAAATCAGCGGCGTAAACATCGGCACCTACATCGACTATGAGGACGAGGAGATCGCGAAATGCGATTATGATACCGCGCTGGTCGGCAAGGGCGCGTCGTTTACCTTGATCGAAGTGTATGCTGACGGCCTGGTCGACATCGACGCGGGCGGCAGAATCGCCAATATCAATATCACGGGCGGCACGCTGACCGGCTCCCCGATCTGCGTCGGCGCGTCCGGCTGGTACGGCGCGGGCATCTGCCTGACCTCCGCGGACTACACGCAGGACGGCCCGGGCGCGGTGCTCCTCACGGGCGGCACGTTCTCCGGCTGCTCGGTCAACCCCCTGAACGGCTACACCGGGCACGGCGGCGCGATCGAGACCTACGGCGGCACGCTTTCGGCGCAGGACAGCTTCTTCACGGGCAACAGCGCGAACGGGACCGGCGCGGCCGGCGGCACGATGGCGCTGATGTTCTCGAACAACACGATCACGGGCGGCACGTTCTCCGCGAACAAGGCGTATTTCGGCGGCGCGATCCAGCAGAACGGCGGCGCGATGACCGTGACCGGGGCATTGTTCTCCGGCAACTCGACCGAGGGCGATCCGACCGATGCCTACGCGCCCGGCGGCGGCGCGGTCGAAATCCACAACGGCGCGACGGCCTCGATCTCCGGCAGCACGTTCAGCGCGAACGCATCCCGCAGCGGCGGCGCAATCTACAACGACACCTATAACACGGCTGTGAGCACGGCCACGGTCGACGGCTGCGTGTTCGATGCGAACACCGCGGACTACCAGGGCGGCGCGATCTACAACTACGCGACGCTGACCGTGACAGACTCGGTTTTCAGCGGGAACAAGGTCACGGACCCGAACCCGTACAGCTACACGTCGTTCGGCGGCGCGGTCGCCAATACGCAAAACGGAAGTCTGACGATTACAGGCGGCACGTTCAGCGAGAACAGCGCGGTGCAGGGCGGCGCGGTCGCTACATTTATTGCCTACGGCAGCTCCGACACCGCCAATCTCACGGTCACGGACTCCGCGTTCAACAAGAACACCGCGGCCTACGGCGCCGGCATTTACATCCAGACAAGCACGGCCGACATGACGGCGGTTTCCGGCACGGATTTCTCCGGCAACACCGCGAGCTACGGCGGCGGCGCGATCTGCGAATGCTTCGGTGCGTTGACCGTGACCGGCGGCACGTTCTCCGCGAACAGCGCGGCCAACGACGGCGGCGCGATCGCCGTGTGGGATTCCGGTAATACCGCGGGGAAGATTTCCAGTGCGACGTTCGATTCCAACACCGCGCTCTACGGCGGCGCGATCTCCCATTCCTGGGCCTCCGCCGCGCTTACGGTCAGCGATTGCACGTTCATTGGCAACGGCGGCGAAACAACGGAGCAGGGCGGCGCTGTCTGGAACGACGCGAACTCCACGGGCGTCGTCACGATCTCCGGCAGCACCTTCTCCGGCAATACCGCCAAGCAGGGCGGCGCGGTTTACAACGCCGGAAACATGAAGCTCGAAAACGCGGTCCTCGCGACCGAATCCGACACGATTTACAACAGCGGATCGCTGGCGTTCGCGGGCGTGAACACGATCGGCGCGTCGGTCGTCAATGACGGCAAGATCACGTTCAGCGTCGGACTCGGATACGACCCTCTGGTCAGCGACCTCGGCGCGTTCAGCGGCAGCGGGACTTATCTGATGAAATGTTCAAGTCCGCTGGATGGCGGACCCGCCATAGCAACATTTGCCGCGACCGCCGGGACGTTCACCGGCAGTCTGTCCGTCAAACTTGATAACAAAGACCTGTCCGACGTCTTCACGCTGAAGGACGGGAAGCTTGGAAACGACATCGCACTCATCGGGAACGGCATGCTGATGCTGCGTCTGCAAGAGTCGGATACCGGCGTACTGACAGTCGTACATCAACTCCTATTGAATGATGTTCCTGCTGTCTCGAAGGACGGCTCGATCATCGCCTGGAGAGGAGCCTCCGAAACCAAGTCCTGGGTCGAGATCGCGAACGGCGATACGTTCGACAAGGCGATCCGCATCGCCACGGACGGCACGGTGTTCGACGTAGTTTCCGCCGCAGGCGCGTATTCCTGCCAGGTGACGGAGGCGGGAAGCGAGTTCACGAAGGATTCCGCCTCGTGGTCGACCTCGGAAAACGCACCGCGTCAGGTCGTCTCGAACGCAAACGGCCGCGCGGACGTCTTCTTCGCGTCCGTCTCCGCTGACGACGTTTGGACCGCGAAATATCAGGCGAAGAACATGGTGACGGGCGAGTTCGCGAGCATCACGGGCAAGAACCGCATCCGCGACACGTTCACCGGATCGAACTCCGACGCGAACATCCTGTACCTCTCCGATTCGGCCAACGGTGACGCGCTCTTCATGGACGACATCTACTCCGAGTTCGGCGATGCCGCGCGCATCAGCCTCATCCGCGAAGTTCGCGCGGGCGCGGGCGACGATGTGGTCGACATGACCAGCGAACGCTACACCGCCGAGCTGGCCGGGATGACCGTGCGCGGCGGCGCGGGCGACGACGTGGTCTGGGGTGCGGCTGGCGGCAACAGCTTGTTCGGCGACGCCGGAAACGACTGGATCGTCGGCGGCGTCGGCGACGATGTGATCGCGGGCGGCGCGGGTGACGACACGCTCGCGGGCGGCGGCGGAAGCGACACGTTCGCGTTTGGCGGCAACTGGGGCGCGGACACGGTCTCACAGGCCGCGGACGGCTCCGTGACGCTGTGGTTCGAGTCCGGCGACATCTCCAAGTGGGACGCCTCCACGCTGACCTACACTGACGGCGCGAACAGCGTCAAGGTCTCCGGCGTTGCCGCTGACAAGGTCACGCTCAAGTTCGGTGATGACGGTTCCGCGCAGTACAAGGACCTCGCGGCGGCGGGAGCCTTCCTCGAGAGCACGGCGGAAGCCGTTTTCGAAACGGAAGCCATGCGCACGAATGGAATTCTTGCCTCGTTGTAATTCGTCATCCCTCAATTCGAAGATAGAAAACGCCCCCGGAATCTTGTTAGAATTTCCGGGGGCGAAATCTTTTTAAACCGTCAGGGGATGCCGGATTACAGATCGGGCATGTCCTGCGAGAGCTTGTAGAGCGCCTGGTTCATGGCTTCCTTCATCAGCCGCGGATAGATGCTGACGTCCTTGCCGACGCGGGCGTAGATCCAGTGGTTGAGGTAATCGCTGTTGAGGAAGCTGTACTCCCAGACGACGTCGCCGCTGGCGCGGTCCACGAGTTCGAACTTCACGCCGAGTTCGTTAGTGGAGCTTCCGCTCGGGATGCCCACAACCCACAGGACCGGGGAAACGAAGTAGGTGAGGCCGTAGGTGAACATGCGGCCGCGGTAGAACGTGCTGGTCACGGAGCCGCGCCAGATGTAGTCGGCGTTCGCGGCCTGCGCGGCGTTGTTCGCCTTCGTGACATTCTTGAACAGGCCGGAGCTCTTCAGGCTCGCGATCGCGGCGGCGGAGAGGTCGTTCTGAATGTCGAGGTGGAAGCGACCGAGCGAAACGAAGTCCTCGCTGTTCTCCGGCTGCGTCTTTTCGACGTACCCGAAGGGCATGAGCGGAATGAAGCCCAGGAAGAAGGACCCGTGGTCGCCGACGTCGTGGGCCGAGGCCGCCAGGGCGGGGTCGAAATTCCCCATGCCGCGCTGGTCCATGAAGGGCATGACGGCGACGGACTTCGTGGCGGACCCGGGCTCGCGGAGTTTCGCCAGAGTGCCGGGGGCCGCCTGATAGTCGAATTTGGCGACGTTGGTGCAGGCGCTCAGAACGAGCGAGGCAGCGGCAAATGCCGCGGAAAGGATGAAATTACGCATAGGATGAGTCTCCTTATGTAGGATTCCGATGCCGCCGAATCTCGCGCCATGCGCTGCTGCGCGGACGGGGAGGGCGGATCAGTCAATGCGACAAACCGGAGACTGGATCACCAGCCCACGGAGCTTTTCTTCTTCATGAACGCGAGCTGCTTGGTGAAGCGCCACATGACCAGCCCGGTCTGCACGTCGGCCATTTCCAGCACGAAGGTGCGGGTCACGGCCTGCGTGCCGCCGTCGCGCACGGAGTTGGAGGTGACTTTCGGACGGAGCACGAGGCGGGCGGCCTGAAGCGTGCCGCGCTTCGCGACGGTGCTCTGGTCGAAATTCTCGTCGTACTCGAGGTCGCGGGAGGCGGCGATGGCCTGCGTGCGGCCCGCGCC
>JBGUKB010000020.1:0-29332 GCA_045114235.1 Victivallales bacterium | reverse complement strand
TCGCGGTAGGACTGCGGCTCCTCGGGCGCGAGTTCCAGCACCTTGCGGAACACGGTCTCGGCGGCGTCGAGTTCGCCGAGGTATTTCAGGTTGTAGCCGAGCACGCGCAGGAGCATGCGGTTTTCGAGCTGCATTTCGGCGAGGTTGGAGACCACGCGGATCGCGAAGTCCCTCTGGCCGTTGCGGGCGAAATAGTCCGCGCAGTCCACGAAGAATCCGAGGTTGCCGGCGTTCTCCTTCTTCGCGCGGAGTTCGAGGTAGCGTTCCTGCGCCTTGTCCTTCGCGGCTTCGATCTCCTTCAGGTAATCCGCGCCGGAGGTCCACTGGTTCAGCTGGATGGACTTCGTCGCGTTGCCGGAACCGGCAGTCTTCTTCGCGGCGGCCGAACGGGACGCGCCGTCGTCGAACTCGGCTTCCGCGGCCATTTCCATCACGGGCATGGCGTCCATGACCATGCCGTCTTCCGCTTCAACGGAACGCGCACTGTTTCTCCTGGCTGCGCCGCCGCCGAAGCCGCCGCCGAAGCCGCCCATGCCGCCGGGAGCTGCACCCGCGGCAGCGCCGCCGCCGAAACCGCCCATGCCGCCGGCCGCGTTCATCGGACGCATGCCGCCGCCACCGCCGAAACCGCCCTTGAATACCGGATCCGGCTTGATCTTGCCGTCGTACCAGTCGAGGATCTCGGACTGGTAGCGTTTCGCGAGCTGGTCGATGCGCTTGTCCTGTTCGGTCGCGGCGTCGGCCTTTTCCTTCGCCTTGTCCTTCGCGATCTGCGCCTGGCGTTCGTCATACTGGGCGCGCCATTCGGGCAGCGTCTCGGGAGGACGGATGCTGTATTCGAGGTACTGGGAAAGGCTTTCGAGCACGAGCATGGAGGCGCCGGGCGTCACGAGGCCGTACGTCTGGCCGAGCGTAAGGAACTCGGACGGCGTGGTCTTCGGGTTGCGTTTCGCGGCTTCGAGCTTCAGCATGCCGTAGAGCGTGCGGATCATTTTGCCGTCGAGCGCGGCGGCGGAATCCAGCTCGAACGTCATCGCGGGCAGATCGGCGAACTTCACTTCAAGTTTGTGCTTGCCGTCGGGGAACGTCCCGGCAATCCGGACCGCCTCGCCGGAACGCGACACGTTGTAATCGGCGTCCGCGCCGTTGAGTTTCACGGATTCGAGCGCGGCGGGATTCCCGGCGAGGAATCCCGCGAGCGCTTCGGCGGGCGTCATGCGCGCCAGGTTCAGGTACAGGGCATTCGCGCCGGACGCGTCGGCGAGGTATTCGAGATAGGACGTCTCGCTCGTCGTGGAGACGGAGACGAACGCGGTGCGGCCCTTCGCGGCGGGGATGCTCTGCGCGCCCTTGCCGAAGGTCTGGATGCCGTCGGTGAAGACGAACGCGCAGGCGTCGGCGGGAACCGCGGCGAGGAACTTCTCCAGGGCGAGGAAATCTGTGCCGCCGTCGTACGCGGTCTTCTTCAGGAAGTCAAGCAGCGCGGAGGCTTCGCCGTTCTTCACGGCGAACATCTTCGCGGGCTCCAGCGTATTGCGGAGCACGGACACATTGACGTTGACCGTCGCATTCTTCATCTTGTCCGACGCGAAGAACTGTTTCAGCAGTTCCAGTTCGGGCGCGTGGTCGTTCGAGGCGCGGGAACCGGAGGCGTCCCACAGGATGGAGACGGATTTCGGCGCCTTGAAACCGGCGGCGTCCGCCGCCATTGCGAGCGTCGCGGAGACGAGGAAGAAGTTTTCGCCGCGGAAACGTTCGGCCTGCACCGGCGCAGGCTTGTCCGCCACGGTGATGCGGAGGTCTTCCGGCAGGGCGATGTTTTCGAGCGTCTGTTCGCCGAGCAGGGCGTTCTCCCAGCGTGTGAAGTTGAGGTTCGCGAACGGCGCGGATTCGACCTGCGGCGCGGCTGCGGGATCCATGACCTCGACGCGGATCGACGCCTTCTCCAGCGTGTTTTCGAAGCGCATCGGGAGCGTGAAGATCGGCGCGCCGTCCACGCGGTCCACCTCGGAGATGAACGTGATGCGGATGCGGCGGCTGCCGTTGGCCGGGATCGGATAGATGCGCGTGCGGTAGCTGTTGCCGCCGACGGACTCGACCAGCGCGGGATCGACGCCTTTGCGTTCGATGGCCTCGAAGACCTCCTGCGCGCGCTTCTTTTCCACGATGGCGGCGTCGATCATCTTGCCGTTGATGTCCAGCGCCGCGCCGGTGACCGTGGCCCCGGCGGGCAGCGGCAGCGTGAATTCGCCTTCCAGCGCGGTCCGGTTCGGATTGGTCACGACCGCCTCGAATTCGGTGCTGGCGATCTCGCCGCGGATGCGGACTTTTGCGGAAACCTCGGACACGATGACCGGGACCAGTTTCGGATCGGCCGGACGCGGCGGAGGCAGAATGCGGATCGGAGGCAGGATCACGCGCGGTTCGACGAACGGGCGCGGAGAGGGACGAAGATACAGGTCTTGCGTTTCATTCATGGTTCTTGCTCCTTTTATTCCACCCGCGGCTGCAAGCGCCTGCGTCGCGGCAATTTTCATCTGAGGTGCGGATTCTTCCTTTGCAGTTGCACCCGTATCGGAATTCGTATTCGTATCGGCAACGGCATTTTCCGGCTGAATCGTTCTGGCACGCATATCACGGTTTGGAGCAGCGCCGCCGAAACCGCCGCCGAAGCCGCCGCCGAAACCGCCCATGCCGCCGGCAGGACGATTCCCCCCGGCAGCACCACCTGCGGCACCGCCGCCGAAGCCACCGCCGAAACCGCCCATGCCACCGGCAGGACGATTGCCTCCTGCAGCACCACCAGCGGCACCGCCGCCGAAACCGCCGCCGAAACCGCCCATGCCACCCATCGGAGGCAGACCGCCGCCGAAACCGCCGCCGAAACCGCCCATGCCACCGGCAGGACGATTGTCATCGGCAGGGGCAGCACCGGCTACGGGAGCCTCATCAGCAGAGGCATCCGCCGCGGGAGCAGCGACCTCGTCATTTTTTGTATCGACAGCCACGGCCATTCGTCGCGCATTCACAGCGGGCGCGACATCATCTTCGCGCGCCAGAGTCAGAGAAGCGGCGACCATTTCGCCGTCAAGCGATGCGCTTTCTTCCGCGGATTCATCGTGATCCAGCATGGACATGAGGACCATCGGTTCCGTATCATTCTCAGTCGCATCCGCTTTCATCAGTTTCGCGCCGAATGCGGCGGGAGTCTGCACCTCAACGGCCGTGTCGACGCCCGGCATGCCGTAGTTGTCGGCGCGGACCGCGGACGAATCGTCCTTCAGCGTGGTGAGCACGAGCTGGAAGGCCAGGAGGCAGACCGCGATGCCCGCCGCCGCCTTCCAGATCATGGGGAAATGCGGGCGTTCCTGCGCCTTCGCCGCCGCGAAGAAACGGCGTGTGAATTCGTCTTCCGGCGTGTAGATGCCGGACTGTTCGCGGGCGTCGTGGCGCTCCTTCAGCTTCTGGAGCAGGGCGTCCAGGTCGCGCGCGCCGTTTTCGTTGCTGTCGGTGTTATGCTTCTTCATAAGATACCTCCCGGATGGATTGGGCCAGTAATTGTTTCGCTTTGTGGATACGCTGGTACAACGTGTTGCGCGTGCATCCCAGCATCGAGGCGGCCTCGTCCGGAGCGTATCCGGAAAGGACCCCGACCGACAGCGATTCCCGGTAGAGGCGGGGGAGCCGGGCGACGGCTGCATCCAGCCGGTCCAGCAGGCTCGCCTCTTCGGCGGCCTCGCCGGACGCTGCGCCCGATTCCCCGTAATCCGCCAGGACTTCGTGTTCCCGGGCGCGATCACGCACCATGTCGTAGCACACGTTGAGCAGGATCCTGGTCACCCAGGTGGCGAACTCCGACTGGCCGCGGAACCCGGCGTACTTCCGCCAGGCGGTCATCAGAGCCTCCTGAACGGCGTCGTCGACGTCCGCCGGGCTGCCGAGGATCCGCATCGCGGTCCCCCGGAGCAGTCCGAGCTTCTCTTTGATCAGCTGTTCGAAGACCTGTTCTTTGGTTTCCATAAATCCCTTTCAACACGTTTCTGACAATTAGACCCCCGAGACCGGGTAAATCTTAGCGTGTTTTCGGAAAAAAATCAAAAAAAACGGAAAAAAGTTCGAAAAATCATTCCCCGACGCCGTAATAGACCTCTAAAATCAAGAGAAACACCGAGATCAGATTGAATCCGGCATGGATCAGCATCGACGGGATGATGGATTTGCTCTTTTCGTACTGGCGCTGCAAAAAGAGCGCCAGGATGAACAGCGGGACCACCGGGATCACGAGCATTTCCCACGGGAACGGCTTCGTGTGGAAGAGCGCATCCAGCGACACATGGAACAGCGCGAACACCAGCGAAACCACCACGGCGGCTTCCTTCCGATAAAGGAATACGCGGACGAACCGGTAGAAGATATGCCGGAAGGCAAGTTCCTCGGCGATCGGCGCCGCGATCACGGAGATCAGCGCGAACCCGAAGAACGCCAGCGGCTTCAGCGTGCGGAAGAACTCCACGATGGACTGTTCCTTCGGCTCGTGTCCGACCGCCTTCAGCAGATACGTGAGCCCGGTCTGCACGCCGAGCGTGACCACGACAGCCAGCACGAACACCGGGAACAGGAAGCGCAGGGAATACTCCGGGGCTATGCTCAGGCCCATTTTCTCCTTCAGCGAATACTTTTTATCCGTGAACAGCGCGGCGGCCAGCACGGACACCACGACCAGGCCGTCCTGGATCAGGAGCTGCGCCGCCACCAGCATGTTTTTGCCCATGTGCGGCGACAGGGCTTTCACGATCTGCGCCGAGAACACGGCGTACGCGGCCCAGGTCAGCAGGATCAGCACGAACGCCGTGCAGACGAATGCGCTGCGGCGTCCGGTAAAGGTATCGTAGTTCAGTCTCATATTACTGTTCTCCAAGATGTTTTTCACGCAGATAGCGCAGGAACGGCGCGGGGTCCGGGACGGCGCTCCCGGTCAGGCGGCGCAGGAAATCGGACGGGGCGTATTTTGCGCCGAACCGGTAGATGCGGTCGCGGAGCACCGCCAGCGCGTCGCGCGGCGTTTCCGGCAGGCCGCCGGCGAAAAGACGCTCCTTCAGCATCGCGCCGATCAGGTTGCCGAGCATGTACGTCGGGAAATACCCCACGCCGCCGCTGTACCAGTGGACGTCCTGCAAAACGCCTTCGCGGTCGTTCGCCGGACGGATCCCGAAATACCGCTCGAACGTGTCGTTCCAGACCGCCGGGAGCTCGTCCACGGGGATCCGGTCCTCGATGAGCGCCTGTTCCAGCTCCACGCGCAGGATGATGTGCAGATTGTAGGTCACTTCGTCGGACTCCGTACGGATGAACGACGGCCGGACGAGGTTCACGGCCTTCAGGAAGGCCTCGGGCGGGACGTCCTTCAGGTTCGCCGGGAACGTGCGGACGAGGTCGGGGTAGAAATTGCGCCAGAATTCGGGCGAGCGCCCGAGGATGTTCTCCCAGAAGCGCGACTGCGATTCGTGGAACGCGAGCGACGCGCCGTCGGAAAGCGGCGTCCCCTCGTATTTCCGCGCGATCCCCTGCTGGTACATCGCGTGGCCGCACTCGTGGATGCAGCTGAAGATGCAGTTCGCGGGCTCGTTGCGGCGCACGCGGGTCGTGATGCGGACGTCGTCCAGCCCGAAATCCGTGGTGAAGGGATGCGTGGAGAGGTCGAGGCGGCCGTGGACGTAGTCGAATCCCATCGCCTCGGTCAGACGGCGGCAGAACGCCAGCTGAGCGTCCGCATCGTAGTCGAGATGCAGGAACGAATCGTCGGGCGCGGGCTTCGACATGATCTCGGCGAGGATTGTTTCGAGGCCCTGTTTGAGCGGGGGGATGATCTTGTCGAGCGTTTCGGACGTGAGCCCCTCCTCGTAGTCGTCGAGCATGGCGTTGTAACGGTTCCCGGCCTCGGGGAAGCAGTCGGCGTATTCGCGCTGGAGCGCCAGGAGTTTCTTCAGGGACTCGGCGCAGAGGCGGAAATCCGACGCCGCGTAGGCCGCCTCCCATGCCGCCTGCGTTTCGCCGTTCTGGCGCGCGAGGCGTCCGGCGAGTTCGGCGGGGACCGCCTGTTTCTTGCGGAGATCGCGTTCGAGGCGGCGGACCAGCGCGGCTTCGTCGCTGTCCGGTTCGAAGTCCATCGCGGCGGCTTCGCGGATCAGATCGGCGTAGGCCGGGTCGGTCGACTTCTCATGCACGATCACGGTCAGCGTCTCGAGCTGACGCGCGCGCCCGGCTGCCGCGCCGGACGGCATGTAGACCTGCTGGTCCCAGCCGAGCACGGCGAGCGCCGCGTTCAGGTCGCGGATCTCGGCGCAGCGTTTCAGCAGCGGAGCCAGCCGGGGGTCCCAGGGCTGTGTCTGGCGATCGGTCATACCCGGACTTCCTCTTCGGAGGACTTGCGGTCGGCGGCGTGCGCCTCGAGGGCGGGCTTCACCACGGTCGCGAGATAGTCGGCGACCTGCTGGGACGCCATGCCCGTGAACGCTTCCGGCTTCAGAATCTCGTCGAAACGGTCCGCCACGGAGGCGAAAAGCGGGTCGGTCTTCAGGCGGGCGATCAGGTCGTTTTCGCCGCCGCCTTCCTTCACGGTGCGCGCGGCGTCCATGGAGTGCATGCGGATGTGCTCGTGGAGTTCCTGGCGGTCGCCGCCGGCCTTCACGGCCTCCATGATGATGTTTTCGGTGGCCATGAACGGCAGTTCGGCGCGGATGTGGGCGGCGATGACCTTCGGCCACACCTGGAGCCCGTTCGTGATGTTCGTGAGGAGCGACAGGATCACGTCCGCGGTCAGGAACGCCTCGCCGATCACGATGCGGCGGTTCGCCGAATCGTCCAGCGTGCGCTCGAACCACTGCACGGACTCCGTGAGCGCGCAGTTCAGCGGCAGGCCGATCAGGTAGCGCGCCAGCGAGCAGACGCGTTCGCTGCGCATCGGGTTGCGCTTGTACGCCATCGCGCTGGAGCCGACCTGCTTCTTGCCGAACGGCTCCTCGATCTCCTTCATGTGCGCGAGCAGACGGATGTCGTTCGCCATCTTGGACGCGCTCTGGGCGATGCCGGAAAGGACCGCCAGCACGCCGTAGTCGATCTTGCGCGTGTACGTCTGGCCGCTCAGGCACACCGGATGCTCGAATCCCATCTTCGCGGAGACCATGCGGTCGAGCTCGCGCACCTTGTCGCAGTCACCGCCGAAGAGGTCCAGGTAGCTCGCCTGCGTCCCGGTGGTGCCCTTCGCGCCGCGGAACGGCAGTTCGTCGATGGCGCGGTCGAGCGCGGTCAGGTCGAACATGAAGTCCTGGATGTAGAGGGAGAATCGCTTGCCGAGCGTGGTGAGCTGGGCGGGCTGGAAATGCGTGAAGCCGAGCATCGGCATGGATTTGTATTCGGCGGCGAACTTCGCGAGGTTGTCGATCAGGTCCAGCAGCTTCGCGCGCAGGATCTTCATGCCGTCGCGCATCTGGATCAGCTCGGTGTTGTCCGTCACAAAGCAGCTCGTCGCGCCCAGGTGGATGATGCCTTTCGCCTTCGGGCAGACCTCGCCGAACGTGCGGATGTGGCTCATCACGTCGTGCCGCACCTCCGCCTCGATCCGCTCCGCTTCCTCGAAATCAATGTCGTCGAGGTGCGCGCGCATTTCGTCCAGCTGTTCGTCGGTGATCGCCAGCCCGAGCGCCTGTTCGCTCTCGGCGAGCGCGAGCCAGAGACGCCGCCAGGTGGAGTGCTTCCGCTGGGGCGAGAAATTGTAGCTCATTTCCTTGCTTGCGTAACGTCCGGTCAGGGGGTTCTGATAGGTCGTGTAATCCTTCATTCTGCGAACCTTTCGTGGGGGATACCAGTTTTTTTATAATTATGGATTTGAATCATCACAGCATTTGAATATACACCATTTTTCCCGTTCTTCAACCGGACACGCCATTTTTCCTCAAAAATCCCCCGTTTTCTCCCGAAAAAGAAGCGCCAGCCCTGTTTTCTGTCAGGACCGGCGTAATTGGTTATTTCCGTGCCGGAGCGTCAGCCCGGCACTGTGTCAGCACCGCTTGCGGTGTGCTCTCGCGGAGCAGAGCACTTATTCAGCACCGCCTGCGGTGCCCCACTTCTTCATGAGGGCGTCGTACTCGGTCTGGCTGAGCGTGATAACGCCGCCGTGACGGAACCGGTACGGGAACTCCAGGCCGCGTTCGGACGGCGCGAAATCACCCTTCGAGAGGTCGTCGCAGAAGAACGCCTTGTAGCCCTGTCCGCGCGAATAGTAGTCGATGATCATGCACCAGCGGCCGTCCGCCATGCGGAAGCATTCCGGCCCCTCGTAGCCGACGAAGTTCTTCACGGGGAATCCGGGCACGGGCTTCCATTCGCCCTCGAGCGAGTCGGAGACCTCCAGGATGATGGATTTCTGTGTCTCGTCCTTGGAGAACCGGTACAGCTTGCCGCCCTCGGACACGATGTCCGTGTCGATGATGTCGTTCGGCTTCTCGATGTAGAGTTTCGCCGGGGTGAACGTCTTGAAGTCCTTCGTGCGGGCGGAGTAGATGCGCTGGCGGTTCGAGCCGTTCAGCGTCTCGCGCGACGCCCAGAAGACGAAGAATTCCTTTTTGTCGGCGTCCCAGAACGCCTCCGGGGCCCACGTGCAGCCCGCGTTCGGCACGGCGATTTCCACGCGGCGCGGTTCGCTCCAGTTCACCATGTCCTTCGATTCCCAGATGATGATCGCCTTGCTGCCTTCGCGCTGGGCGCGTCCCCAGTCGCCGTTGCGCCCGATGCACAGGTCGGTCGCGATCAGGTAGATCGTGCCGTCGTCGGGATTGCGGACGATGTACGGATCGCGCACGCCGCCTTCGCCCAGATCGCTCTGAAGCACGGATTTGCCGTCGTTCAGAGGCTGCCACTTCGCGCCGTCCTTGCTGATGGCGAAGAAGATCTGTTCCCACTCGTTCGAGCGTTCGCCGCGGAAGTGCGCGAAGAGATAGCCAGCGGTCTTGCCGTCGTCCGCTTTTGCAGGCTTTGCGGCATCATTTTTCGAGGTGGGCGCAGGCTCGGCGAGCGGGGCGGGCAGTTTCCAGGTCTTCTGGTACTTCGCGACCGGCTGTTCGCCGTCCCATTCGAGCGGGAGCCAGATGTACTGGCTGGTCATCAGGTTCTGCGGCTTCCAGCTGTCCAGCATCACCACGCGTTCCTCCCTGCCGTCCTTGCCCGGCACGGTGAAACTGTGCGCCGTCTGCCCCTCGTAGGTACGGTCCGCGCCCTGCCCGACCGCGAAATTGCCGAGCTCACGCCACGGTCCGGTGATCTTGTCGGCGACCGCGGAGCGCCCGGGGTTCGGATTCCAGCCGGTGCAGTGCGAACCGAGCAGGTAATACTTGCCGTCGTGACGGAACACGACCGGCGCTTCGTAGGATTTCCCCTCGAGGATGCGCCACCAGCGCCCCGTGAACCCGGTGTACTCGTCGTTCAGCTCCACGATGTGCATCGTGAGATTGTTCTCCGAGGCGCAGAAGAGATACGCCTTGCCGTCGTCGTCCACGAAGACGGTCATGTCGCGGCTTTCCTGCCCGGACTGGTAATTCTCCACGAGGCGCGCGTACTGGCGGTCATAGGTCTGCGATTTCCCCTCGGCGTAGTCCTTCAGCCCGGCGGGCATGTTAACCGGCCACGTGGCGGGCGCGGTGCGGCCGCTGTAGAGGTGCTTGAACGGCCCGGTCGGCCTGTCGGCGACGCCGCAGCCCACGAACGCGGAGTTGTAGTTGCCGCCGGACTCCTGATGGAACCACAGCACGTACTTCTTCGTCTTGGCGTTGTAGACCACTTTCGGACGCTCGATGTTCGCCCCGAACGAGAACCCGCGGCGGCCGCCCTGTCCCTGCTGACCCTGCGTCTGCATGGTCGCGGAATCGAACGCCAGCCCCTCGTCCTTCCAGTTGTAGAGATCTTTCGAGCTGTACACGTGCACGCCGGTCTTCCGGTCGCGCATGCGGTGTTCGCCGTACCAGTAGTACGTGTCGCCGACTTTCAGCATGCAGCCGCCGTGCGCGCTGATGTGCGCGCCGTTGTTGTCCGGCCAGACCGTGGCGTGGTTCGTGAATTCGCTCAACTTGGCGGGGGCACCGTTCTGCGCGGACGCGGTGACGGATGCGGCGCAGAGCATGACGGCGGCCGCGACCGCCGGACGAATGAAACTGGGACGGAAAACCATAACAAAACTCCTTGTTGCGAGGGGTGGAACTATCCGTTGTTTGAACTTTTTCCATAACTTACATTCCATCAGACGAAAAAACAAGCCGGATTTCAATCTTTTTATAAAAAAGATTTCCGAACCCCTTGTTTTTTGAATTTGAAACGTTATTGTAAAACCACGATCATTTCATCCGATGAAAGGACAGGGCGAATGACAATAATACGAAACATCATGCTGTGCCTCGCGTTCCTTGCCGTCTGCCTGGGCGGAACGGGATGCATGGAGTGTTCGAAAGCTTCGATGAAATGGACCGGTCGGGAAGAGATGCGGTTCAAGAACATCGAATACGAGCTGTCGCCGGACAAGCAGGAACTCATCCTGACCTACGAACGCGAAAGAAAATGGTACGTTATCCCGCTGACATGGATATATTTTGAGATCATGCGGGATGTGCCGCCGGCCATGACTTCCGTTCAGACATTCGAAAAACACATTCCCCTGGATCCCATGCCGGACGAGCTGGTGTTGAAGCATGTGGACATCACGGTCGATCCCCAGGCGCCGAAGAAGCGGATCTCGTCCTCTTGGACGCGAACGGAAATGCCGCATTTCAACAACCACTTTCTGGAATATGTCGTAAGGCCGAACGATCCTTTCAAAGATTTCAAGACTTATGAAGATTTTCTGAAGGTGTATCCTCAATTTCTATACAAAGCGACGGTTCACCCGGACGAGCTTCCGGCTCTCTCCGTCCCCTGGGTTCTGCGCGGTCCGAGCCCGATGATCCCCTATGACCGGGAGGGCGACCGCTACGTCTATCTTTCCCCGATGAGAAACGGATGGTACGGGGTCGATTTCCCGTCCGAAAAGCATTACTCCCTGCACTACCGCGACAATTATATGATCATGAAGGCCGGGTTCCTCGACTGGTGCTGGAAAGTGATCTGGGCGCCGGTCGGACTCGTCGCGGACGTGGTGCTGCTGCCTGTGTCAATTCCGCTCTATTGTCTCGGGCGCATGCTTGAAGGGGCTTACGGTTCGCATAGGACCAGCGTTTGGCAGGATATGCAATTCTGGGATGATATCTACCGCTGACGGACCGCCGGCACCCGGCGGCTTGAAACGACGATCAAAAGATGCCTGTCCCGGCGCGGAACCGGGGCAGGCTTTTTATTATGATTTCAAAGCATCGGATTCATCCGTCGAACCTTTGTCATAAAAGGCAATAAGAACTCCGGCTCAACGGATTATAATTTTGGACTCACTGTGTCCAAAATCTTGGAACTGCCTTACTTGATCTCGTTCTGCATGGCGACGAGCTTGTCCGCGCCGTACATCTTGCGGAGTTTCGGCTTTTCGATCTTTCCGGTCGGGTTGCGCGGGACCTCGGCGAAGATGATCTTGCGCGGGCGCTGGTAACGCGGCAGTTCGAGGCAGAAGTCGTTGACCTGTTCCTCGGTGAGCGTGAAGTCCGGCTTGACCTCGATGATCGCGGCGGCGATTTCGCCGAGGCGCGGATCGGGGAGGCCGATGACGGCGACGTCCTTGATGGCGTTGTTGCGGCGGAGGAAGTCCTCGATCTGGACGGGATAGAGGTTTTCGCCGCCGGTGATGATGACGTCCTTCTTGCGGTCGACGAGGTAGATGAAGCCGTCCTCCTCCTTCGCCATGTCGCCGGTGTAGAGCCAGCCTTCGTCGTCGAGCACTTCCTTCGTCGCCTTCTCGTCCTTGTAGTAGCAGCGCATCACGCCGTCGCCCTTCACGGCGAGCTCGCCGACCTTGCCGGGCTCGACGGGATTGTGCTTCTCGTCGACGATCTTGGTCTGCCAGCCGTAGCCCGCCACGCCGATCGCGCCCACGTGGTCGATGTTCTCGATGCCGAGGTGCACGGCGCCCGGTCCGATGGATTCGCTGAGGCCGTAGTTGGTGTCGTAATCGTGCTTCGGGAAGACGGTCTTCCAGCGCTTGATGAGGCTGGGCGGGACCGGCTGCGCGCCGATGTGCATGAGGCGCCACTGGTCGAGCTTGTAGTCCTCCAGCTTGATGTCGCCGCGTTCGATGGCGTCCAGGATATCCTGCGCCCACGGCACGAGCAGCCAGACGACCGTGCAGTGTTCCTCGGAGACCGCGCTGATGATCCATTCGGGCTTGATGCCGCGCAGGAGCACGGCCTTGCCGCCGACCAGGAAACTGCCGAACCAGTGCATCTTCGCGCCGGTGTGATACAGCGGCGGGATGCAGAGGAACGTGTCTTCGCGGGTCTGTCCGTGGTGCTTCTGCTCCACGATGCAGGCGTGCATGAGGCTGCGGTGACGGTGCACGATGGCCTTCGGGAACCCGGTGGTGCCGGAGGAGAAGTAGATCGCGGCGTCCTCGTCGTCGGAGAGCGGGATCGCGGGGGACTTGCTGGAGCAGTAGGAAACGAGGTTGTAGTACGGCTCGGCGAACGACGGGCAGTCCTCGCCGACGTAGACCAGCGCCTTCACGCGCGGGATGCGTTCGCAGATGGATTCCACGCGGCCGATGAACGACGGACCGAAGATGAGCACGTCGATGTCGGCGAGCTCAATGCAGTATTTGATCTCCTCGGCGGTGTAGCGGAAATTCAGGGGCACGGCCATCGCGCCGCTCTTCAGCACGCCGAAGTAGATCGGCAGCCATTCGAGGCAGTTCATGAGCAGGATGCCCACCCGGTTTCCCTTCTTGATGTGGCGCGTGAGCAGGAAGTTCGCTACGCGGTTCGCCTTGCGGTCGAATTCGCCCCAGGTGAGCTCGGACCGGAACGAGTCGGTCGGGCTGGGCTCCATCAGAGAGTATTCACGCCAGGTCGTATGGCGTTTTTCGAGTTCCTGCGGGTTGATCTCCACCAGCGCGACGTCCTCCTTGTAGAGCTGGGCGTTGCGTTCCAGAATTTCGGTGATAGGCATCGTGTTTCTTTCCGTATGTTTGAGGAGCGCGCGGGGCGCGTCCGGGGTTGAAACGGCGGCCGGTCCGGGGAGGATCCGCCGCCGCGTTGTTTGCGTGTTTCCACAAATATAAGACGTTTTCCGGGAAATGCAAACGCAAATCAGCGGAAAAACGCGAATAAGACACAAAAAAGAAGCCGCGCCCGGATCACGGATGCGGCTTCCGATTTTTAATCGGCGTTTTGCCGAATTGATTACTTGCCGGATTTCAGGTTCACGGTCACCTTTTTGCCGGAGTATTTGACCTCGGCGTCGGGCTTCGCGACGTTGTCCGCGCCGGCGTTCTGTTCGTTCATGAGGCAGACGCGGAACGTGCGGTCCTTCAGCATGCCGTCATACTCGCCGACGCGGTCGCCGATCGTGAGCTCGCCCTTCGCGTCGTTCCAGGCGAACGGGATGCGCGTGAACTTGCCCTGTTCGTAGGAATAGTCTTTGCCGTTGTCCTCGTACAGGGAGTAGGAGCCGTCCGCGCCGGGATACACGCGGATCTCGAGCGTCTCGGGCAGTTTCTCGTCGACGTACTGCATGGGCTCGCCCCAGGGCAGGATCGCGCCCGCCTTCACGAACACCGGGATGCGGTCCAGCGGCGCGTCGACCGTGACGCTTGCCGGGAATTGATTCGGCACGTCGATGGGGGTCCCGAAGCTTACCATGAAACGCTTTCCGGTCCAGAAATCGTACCAGACGGTCAGGGCGTCGCCCTTTGCCGGGGGGAGGAGGACTTCGGCTTTGTCCGTCGAGGAGGTGACCGGTGCGACGAGCAGGGACGGGCCGAGCATGTATTCGGTCTCGCCGAATCCGGGCACGAAGTGGGAGCTTACCTCGGGGAAATCGACCGCCCACGGACGCATCATGACGCCGCCCTCGAGCGCGGCATCGGCCGCGGCGGTGTAGATGTAGGGCAGCAGCCGGTAGCGGATGTCGAGGTACTTGCGGAAGACCTTCTCCGCCTCCTCGCCGTAGCGCCAGAGCTCGGTCTGGCTGGTGTAGCCGTGGACGCGCAGGATCGGCGCGAACGTGCTGTACTCGAACCAGCGGAGCATGCGCTCGATGTATTCTTTGTTCGTGTACTGGTCGCCGGGACGGAAGAACCCGCCGGTGTCGGTGGTCCAGTACGGGATGCCGCTCATCATCATGCCGAGACCAGAGATGATCTGCGTGCGGAAGTCGCTCCAGGAGTTTCCGACGTCGCCGGACCAGATCACGCTGGGCTGGCGGCTCTGCCCGGCGAACGCGCAGCGGGTCAGGATGAGGGCGCGGCGGTCGGGCTGCGCCTCGCGCAGGCGGTCGTAGGCGGTGGTGTTCACGATGAGGGGATAGACGTTGCGGTATTCGTTGCCGCGTCCGAGCGTGATATTGCGGTTGTGCAGGTCGTCATTTTCCGGCTCGGTGGCGTCGAACCACCAGCTGTCGATGCCGGTGGAGAGGATGTCGGAGACGATGGTGTCCCAGTAGAGCTTGGCGGCGGCGGGTTTGGTGAAGTCGATCCAGTCCGTCCCTCTGATGTAGCCGTCGAGGGCGATCATCTTTTCGGCGAACGGGTTGTCCTTGCTGGCCTTCGACCACACGGAGAGCATGGAGTGGGCGTTCAGCTTGTGGACCTCGTCGTTCATGCCCTTCGGGTCGGCGAAGCGCTGCGGATCGAAGTGCATGGAGTTCCACTTGCCGGAATCCCACCACTGCCAGTCCTGCACGATGATGTCGACCGGGATCTTGCGGCTGCGGAACTCGCGGAGGTTCGCGAGCAGGTCGTCCTGCGAGGTGAAGCGTTCGCGGCAGTGCCAGTAGCCGAACGCGTATTTCGGGAGCATCGGGGTCTTGCCGCAGAGTTCGCGGTAGGTCTTCATGATCTTGGCGGCGTCGCCGGTGATGACGACGTAATCGATCTCCTTCGCGTCGTCGGAACGGAACGTCAGCTTCGAGCGGTCGCTCTTGCCGTATTTGAGCGTGGTGCGGTCGTTCGCTTCGTTCTGGACGGTCACGGTGTGCCTTCCTGCCGTGAGGTTGACCTTGAAACCGACGACCGGGGGCAGCCACATGTTGCGCTGTTCCACGACGGATTTGCCGTCGATGCTGACCACATGGCGGCGCGCCATGGTCTGGCCGCAGTCGAGCTGGAACGCGTATTCGCCGGCGGCGTCCACGGTGAACTCGCCGGTGAGCGTGCTGTCGCGGCGGAACTCGCGGCGTCCGCCGACGGACGTGGTGACATTGACCGTCTGTCCCTGTCCCTCGCCGACCTTCTTCAGCTCGATGGGCGTGTCGGCGGGATTGAACTCCGTGCGGCTGTAGTTGTGCCACAGGATGCCGAACGAGCCGTCGGGCGAAACGAGGAACGGCACGGACGCCTGCGTGTTGACCTGGAGAAGCTGGCGCGGGAGCCCGGCGATGTCCAGAGCGCCGTCCTGGAACTGCCCGAGGCCGTAGAAATGGTACCTGCCGTACTCAACGCTATCCGAGAATGTCGAGAATGTGGTCTGCACGCGGTAGGAATCCGCCGGTGCGTCGCGCGACGGGGATTTGTCGAACTTCCCGATGCCGTCGGTGGCGTCGGTGCCGACGCTGAGCGTTTCATCCAGATATTCGGCGTGGTCGAAATGGACCGTCACCTCGCCACCTCGTTCGGCGGGCTTTCTTGCGTCGAAGAATGCCAGCCAGGCTTTTTGCGGGGTTTTGGAATCGGCGGCGCCGCCTGCCATGACAAGATAGCTGACTTTGAGGTCGCCGATCTTGCAGGTGAATCCTTCGGAGAGCCGCTGAGCATCCGTGAACGCGCGCGGCTTGGCGTTCGTGAGGATAAACTCCGGCTTCTTCGAGAACGCCTTGTTCGGGGTGTAACGCACGCGGACGGCGTTGTCCGCCAGCGCCGTGAGCTCGATCAGCAGGCCATCAGCCGTGCGATATGTGAACGATTCCGGGCTGAGCGGGTTCGTGTCGGGATCGGCGGCTGCCGCGGTCAGCGCGAACGCGGAAAGCGCAACAGCCGCGGAGAACGCGCGGAGCGTTTTTCTGTGCAGGAAGAATGCCATGATGAATCTCCTCAAAAACTTGATTTTGGAGTGAATAATGTGTGAAATTGTGTCCGTTTATGCGAACACGCTATAACATACGCGCTGTGAGGAGATTTTTCAACGGAAAAAAAGCCGCATCCGCCGGAAAAATGAGGAAAAAAGACAGGCGGAAACGTTAATAACGTCAGAAAAAACGTTAGAGCATGGGGGTTAATTCCCGAGGATCCGGTCCTGAATGGATTCGCGGGCCTTCGCGGGATCCGTGGTGCCGGAGGAGATCGGCGTGGAGAGGCGTTCCTGCATGGATTCGCGCATCTTTTCCGGCTTGTTCGGGTCGGACGCGGGGGCGGATTCCTGCGCGGAGGACGCGGAAGCGGACGGCGTGTCCGAGAGGTCATCCCTCCCGACCGTGGTGAGCAGAGGGAGCGCATCCAGGATGGCTTCGCGGCCTTGTCCGGCGGCGGCGTCCTTGCCCTTGGTGAAGATGTCCTTGGCGGTCTTGATGGCCTCCTGACGGGCGCATTCCTTCGCGAGGACCATTTCCTGTTTGCAGAGGGTCCAGCTGTCGGAGATGCGGATGAGCGTGTAGCTGAGGAGGCGGTCGAATGCGACGGCTTCCTTCGCGGCGGAGATGTCGCCGGATTTGATGCCTTCGATGGCGTTGACGACCTTGTCCTTCGTTGATTCGGACGAGGAGGAGGAAACGGGAACGTCGGTAACCTCCTGCGCGCGCAGCACGGCGGCGCACGGGATACATGCGAAAATGGCGAACGCGCCTGCGAGGACGAGAGTTCGAGCCTGAATCGCGGTCATGTCCGGGCCTCCCCCTCAGCGGGCATCAGAGATGCGTGGTCAGCGGCGGCTGCTGATCTTCGGGCTTGCGATGGGGTGGCGGCGCGAATTCGATGCCGCACTCGGTGATGCGCTCGGAAATGCGGCTCGGGAGGCCGCGCTTCGCGAAATCGTTCGCGACCTTGATGGCGTTGCGGACGGCCTTCGGCGTGGACGCGCCGTGTCCGATGATGCAGACGCCGTTGAGTCCGAGGAGCGGGGCTCCGCCGTACTCTTCGAAATTGCTGATCGCCTTCACGTCGACGAACGCCTGCTGCGCGAGCAGGGCGCCGGTCTTCCGGATGGCATTCTTCATGATGCTTTCCTTCAGCCAGTGCCGGATGGCGGAGGCGATGCTTTCGGCGGTCTTCAGGACCAGGTTGCCGGAGAAGCCGTCGCAGACGACGACGTCGGCGCTGTGGAAGAACATGTCGTGCCCCTCGACGTTGCCCACGAAGTTGATGGGCATGTTCGAGAGGATCTTGAACGCTTCCTTGGTGAGCTCGTTGCCCTTGATGTCCTCGCCGCCGACGGAGATCAGGCCGATGCGCGGCTTTTCGATGTTGAGGAACATCTGCGCGTAGACTTCGCCGAAGATGGCGAACTGCGCGAGGTTCAGCGGCGTGCAGTCGGTGTTCGCGCCGGCGTCGACCAGGATGAACCTGCCGCCGACCGCGGGCATGAAGGTCGCGATGGCGGGGCGGTCGACGCCCTTCAGGATGCGCATCTTGACCTTGGACGCCGCCACGGCCGCGCCGGTGTGTCCGGCGGAGATGACCGCGTCGGCCTTGCCTTCGGCGGCAAGCGTGGCGCAGACCGTGATGGAGGAGTGTTTCTTGGCGCGGATCGAGGTGGTCGAGGGTTCGCCCATTTCGACGACTTCCTCGGCGTGGACGAGCTGGAGATGCGGGCCTTCCTTCAGGTGTTCCTTCTGAAGGTAGTAGGCGAGCTTGTCCAGGTGGCCGACGAGCAGGATGTCCACATCGGGATACATCCGCAGGGCGTCGGCGACTGCTTCGACCACGACGGCGGGCGCGTAATCGCCGCCCATTGCATCAACCGCGATCCTCATCGAAACGACTCCGGCTGGTTTTGCTTTGAGGAGAAAATGAAGGAATTACTCGGCGACGGTCAGGACCTGACGGCCTTTGTACATGCCGCAGGCGGTGCAGACGGAGTGCGGAGCGACGGGCTTGCCGCATTCCTTGCAGAACGAAGCCTGGACGCCTTCGTAACGGTTCGCGGCCTGGCGCTGGCGGCGTTTCATTTTCGAGACTTTGCGTTTCGGGACTGCCATGATAAGACTCCTTGGTTAGCAGTTATGATATGGTATGAATCAACATTCTTGAAATGATTAATATATCACAAAATCGGCGGAATGCAAATCCAAACCGTGTTTTTGTGGCGGAAATCCGTCATTTTTCCCGCGAATGCGCGGCAGGCAGATGCCTGCACAGCGGAAGTGCGCGGATCCGCTCGCGCACAGGAACGGCCTCTACGTGGGGACAAGTTCAGCTTGAAGCGGCGGCGCGCATGACGTCCACCGGAGCCTCGCGGCCGGTCCAGATGCGGAACGATTCCGCGCCCTGATGCACGAGCATCGGCAGACCGCCGGAGGCACGGAGCCCGCGTTCGCGGCAGCGGACCAGAATATCCGTTTCGCGGTAGATCGTATCAAAAAGGCAGGCGGAGGAGGGGATCATATCCGGATCGATGGGCGAACCGTCGCCTTCGCGGAGCCCGAGGCTGGTGCACTGGATGACCAGATTCGTGCCGTCGAGCGCATTTTTGACGGACAGGAGATCATCGAGCGCGGCGAATCCGCAGTCGAGCGCGGGGGCGTGTTTCAGGATCTCGTCCGTGAGCTGCGCGGCCTTTTCCGCCGTGCGGTTCAGGATGCGGATGCGGGCGCATCCGGCGTCCGCCAGATGGAACGCCAGTGCGCGGACCACGCCGCCGCAGCCGAGGATGCAGACATTCGTGCCTTTCAGCGCGAGCCCGAAGACCTCCTGCACGGCGCGTTCCAGTCCGGTCGCGTCGGTCGTGTCGCCGAAGAGCTTGCCGTCGCGGACGGAGACCGTGTTCACGCTTCCCGCGAGCGCGGCGCGCGGGGTGATGCCGTCGAGGAACGGGATCACGGCGTTCTTGTGGGGGACGGTGATGTTGAAGCCGCTCAGGGAGTGTCTGGCGGATTCGAGGAAGGCGGGCAGGCCCTCGCTGGTCACGTGGACCGCCGTGTAGTCGGCGTCGATGCCGAGCGCGCGGAACGCGGCGTTGTGCATAAGCGGGGACTTGGAATGCCCGATGGGGTCGCCGATGACGGCGAAATGAAGCGTGGAGCCGGAAGACATGACGGAGCCTCGCGGGTGGTTGCGCCGCGGTGCGGACGGTAAATCAGTTGCGGAACGCATCGCCGTAGGGATTTGTCTCCCAGGAGGCGGGGGAGTTGAAGGGCCGGGGATTGCGGCCGGAACGTTCCTGCGGGGTAGAACAAGCGGCGGCGCTCAGGAAAAGCGCCGCCGCGAGAGAACTGAGGATGAGATAACGGAGCATCATGGCGTCAGAACATCATGAACTCGCGCATTTCCATGACCTGCATGACGACCGCGGCGATGAGGCCGAGGAGCGTGAGCACCGCGACTGCAAGAAAGAACTTGGATCTGAACATGTGAGAGCCTTTCCTGTTTTGTGACGGTGATTATTCTTCCTCGCCGAAATCGTCGTCGAGGCCGAGGTCGGAATCGGCGTCGTCTTCGTTGAGGAAGTCGTCGCCCATATCGATGCCGGCGTCGTCGATCTCGTCTTCGCCGGTCATGATGTCGTTGAAGTCCTGCAGGGACTGCGCCTGTTCGGCGGCCGCGCGTTCTTCGGCTTTCTTGCGCATGGCTTCCTCGTGCGCGGTCTTCATCGTGGAAATGTCACTCTGCGAGAAGTAGACCACGTCGCCGACGCTCGGATAGCTGAAGGAGCCGCCCGGGGAGGCGAGGATGGTGGCGACGGAGGCGTTGGCGCGGATGCGGATGACCTGCGCCTTGCAGATGTACTTGGCGGTGTCGGGTTCGAGGCTGGTGGCGACGGTCAGGAGCGCGCCTTCCGGAACGGCCGCGCGGAGGCGTTCGCCGTTGGAACGGATCACGTTGCTTTCGGAACCGATGTCGATGGTGATGTAGCCGTACTGTTCGTTCACGTAGACGACCTTGCCGACGAGGTCCTTCAGGACGTTGAAGTTGATGTTGCGCAGCTCGTCGTCCTCGCCGGAACCGGTCGGGTCGATAATGTGTCTGAGGCGGCGGACTTCCTCTTCCAGTTTGGTGTTCTTGTCGGACAGTTCGTCGACGAGCTTTTTGTAGACGGCGGTGTTTTCATCGGCGGAGCTGAGTCCGACTTCCGCGCGTTCCACGCGGATGCGGAGTTCTTCGTTGTCCTTGATCAGCTGGTTGTGCCGGTTGACGAACTCTTCGATGGTGGTGACGTTTTCGCGGAGGAGGCGGTTGTATTCCTGGGAGTTCAGGTCGAGCTCCTTGGAGTCGGGGGAGATCCGGCCGGAGACGGTGACGATGTGGCCGCGGAAGGCTTTCATGCGTTCGACGGTGTCGTTCGTCTTCGTAAGGAGTTCGTTGAGGGAGTTCGCGAGCTTGGCGTTGTCGGCGGAGAAGGCATAGCTTCTGGTGGACATGCCGAGGTTGGCGCCGTCCTTCGACATGAAGTCGGAGAGGTGCTTGTCGCGGACGTAGAAGTATTCCATGCGCTCGCCGATATGGGTCTTGATGTCGGTGAGGGTCTTGTCGTAGGTCCTGTAGTCGGAGGCGATGCTGCCGTCTTCCACGATAAAAGGCTCGTCGCCTTCGGCGTAGAATGCCTTTTCGAGCACGGTGTTGGTGACCTCGGTGAGGTTCTCGGCGATGGCGTTGCGCTGCTTGACGATCTTGTTGACCGCGGATTCGAGCTTGACCATGGCTTCCTTGACTTCGGCCGGGGTCTTGCTGATCTTGAGGTCGTCGGCGGGGATGGACGCGGACGGGTCGATCTGGCGGGAGACCTTTTCCACCGTGGCGGCGATGTCAGAACGCGCCTGCGTGATCTGCTCCCTCTTCTGGAACAGCAGCACGCCGAAAACGACCACGACGATCGCAAAGACGAAAATAAAAATGTTGATGACCTTGCTGGCTTTGCTCATTACCGGGACTCCTGTAATTGCGTGAAAATGATTTAATACTATAGTACACTACATCCAGTTTGCCCGAATTTCAAATCCGAACTGGCAAAAAAACGGGCCTTTTTTAAGAAAAAAACACGACTTTCTAAAGAAAACGCGAAAAAACAGGCCGGAAGCATGAAAAAGGCCGAAAAACGGGACGGCGTCAGAGCGGCGCCGTCCGTGCAGTGTACCACCCGCGGCGCGGGCAGTTTTTATTCCATCCCGTAGGCCTTCGCGGCGTCGTAGTTGTACTGCGCGTTGAGGGAGAGGAGGGTCTTCGTATGGGTGATGCCGGGGATCTGGTTGCACATCTTGTCGGCGATGATCGCGGAGAGCTGCTGCTGGTCCTTCACGCGGGCGATGGCGGCGAGGTCGTATTCGCCGACAACGGCGTGGACTTCGACGATGCCGTCGACCGCGAGGATCTCTTTCGTTACTGCCGCGAGGCTCTGACGTTCGACGTTGACCAGAATGATGGCGGTGATCATGGTTCAGGATTCCTTTCCTGTTTCGGTTTTATGATGATGATTTGATGATTGTCGAGGAACGGGCGCGGATGCGCCGGAAACTCTTACACCCGCTAAAATAGCCCAATGTTCGGGAAATGCAAGCCCGAAAGCACGAAAAAAGCGTTTTTTTTCGCGGAAAGATTGCATTTTCCGTGAAAACGGGGCATATTAAGTATGCCGGGGACGACATGCGCCCCGGCGATTCCGTCCGCCGCCATCACGAAAAAACAGGAGCCGAAACCATGGAGATCACAGCCGGGACCGCGCTGGGACTGAAACTGGGCGAACTGCCCGAAGGAAACGGGGTGCGTCCGACCTCGGTCCGCGCCCGCAGAGCGTTCTTCGACAGCATCGGCTCCATGGAGGGGAAGACGTTCGCCGATCTTTTCGCCGGGTCCGGCTGCATGGGGCTGGAAGCCGCCAGCCGGGGCGCATCCACGGTAATCTTCGCCGAGGAGTCGCCCGACGCGCTTGCGCTGATCCGGCACAACATCGCCCGGTTCGAACACACGAAATCGCCCGCGCGCCTTCAGGTCGTGCCGGGCACGCTTCCCGCCTCGCTGAAGGTTCGCATCCTGCCGCCGCGCCCGGACATCGTGTTCGCCGATCCGCCCTACGCCAAGTCCATGGACATGCTGGCGGCGCTGACCGCGGACGGGACGTTCAACGACTGGACGCGCGGCGCGGTCTTCTACTGGGAGCTGCCCGATTTCCAGTGCGCCCTGCGTCCGCCGTCCGGCCCATGGAAGCTCACCGGGATCCGTCAGCTCGGCGCGGCGAGTTTCCTCCAGATCGAGCGCACGGACAAGGCCGGGCGCTAGGCGGGCACCTGTCCCGTGTCTGAGCGAAGCCAGACAATACCGCAGTTGAGGCTCTGCCTCAGTCTTCCCGATAGACGCGGTCGTAACGCGGCGACATGACGAGATAACATTCTTTCCCGTTCAGGAGCGAGGCGGGGATGCGCCACGGGAATCCGCAGTCATACTGGTCCGCCACGAGCTTGCCGTTGGCATAGATCTGCGCGACGTCGTACTTGAAATCAATCTCGACGAAGCCGTTATTTCCGGTCACGTCCAGTTTCTTCCAGATCAGCGGACGCGCGCTGCCCAGTTTGAGTTCGGCGGCGAACATCTCCGGGATATCGAACGGGGCAGATTCCACGTCGGAGACTTTGAGCACAGGACGGACCGTACGGACGCCGACCCGGAGGTCCGTGAACTTTTCCTTCTCCCCGTCCCATTTTCGGGCATCGTACGCGCCGGTCTGGACCGGGCGCACGGTCGGGTTGTCGCCCTCCACGCGGATCAGGTCGCAGTCCCGCGAGAAATACAGCTCGCCGCCGATTCGCCGGAGCCCCAGCGCGTCTTTCCAGGGGAGCGTGTGAATCCGAATATTCCCATGTTTGAAAATCGGGCCGGCTTCCCGCGTGCCGTCCGCGAATTTGTATTCGGTCATGACGCCCGGGATGGCCGCGAAGAAGAACGTGTCGCCCATGCGGCAGACGGGCTGCGCCGTGGCGTATTCCAGCATTTCGCCGTCCAAGTCCATATTGAATGGCAGAAAGAACGCGATGTCGCCGACGACGTCGATGGCGGGGAACACGACCGAACCGGTGTCGAACACGACGTTCTCCAGATCGGCGAGCTCCGAACGGCGCTGATAGTGGTTCACGAAGACGAACCCGGATTTCCCATCGGTGCGGAGTCCCGCGCGGACGGTCGTCGTGTCGTCACGCTTCACCTGGATCATGGAGTCGAACGCGGGCATCGGGGCGAGCCTGTCGCCGAAGTCCTCCAGGAAGAGGTGCATCAGGTTCAGGAGGCGGTAGGACGGGCGGATTTCGCCGTGCTCGGAGACGGGCGCCTGGAAGTCGTAGGACAGCATCGGGACGTCGTTCGGGTAGCCGGACGCCTTCGATTCCTGGAACGTGGAGAGCTTGCCGACCGGGTTCGTGCCGCCGTGGTACATGTAGTAGCCGGGCAGGTTGCAGCCGCTGCCGACCTTGATGAGCGCGGGCGCGTAGACGTCGAACGGCTGGATGATGTAGCGGCGGTGGTGTGTGCTTTCGAGGCCGCCGCCGATCTCGCAGGTCGCGAAGGGATAGCGTTCGTAGGGAAGCCGCCAGCCGTCGCGTCCCGTGCGGTTGGTCGGCATCAGGTCCGCGCCGATGGCGGTGTCGTTCCGCATCCGGTTGAAGAAGAAATGGGGCGAGGGCGGGAGCGGCCGGGTGCCGCCATTCCACGGGGCGTCGCAGTAGCAACCGAAGACCGGGAGGATGCCCGTGAGCGGGATGCGCGCGCCTTCTGCGGCGTTCCAGCCGGTGGCGGTGAAGAGCGGCGGATTCATGCCGGATTCGATGGCGATCGAACGGAGCGTTTCGAGATGGGCGGCGTTTCCGGTGAGCTCGTTTTCGAGCTGGAGCCCGATGATCGGTCCGCCGTCGGCGTAGAAAAGCCCTTGCAGTTCCTTCCCGATCGCGCCGAACCAGCGGCGTACCTCAGCCAGATAACCGTCGTTGTTCGTGCGGAGCCGGAACGGCTTTTTCATGAGCCAGTCCGGGAACCCGCCGTTACGGCACTCGCCGTGCGCCCAGGGGCCGGGACGGACGACGACCTCGAGGCCCTGTTTCTGCGCCTCCAGCACGAAGTCGCGGATGGAGAGATTGCCGGAGAAGCTGAGTTCGCCCTCGATTTCCTCGTGGTGGATCCAAAAGAGATAGGTGGAGACGACCGTGACGCCGCCCGCTTTCAGTTTTGCGAGCTCGGCAGGCCATTGTTCGCGCGGGACGCGCGAGAAATGCAGTTCGCCCATGACCGGGATCCACGGCTTGCCGTCGCGGATGAGGTACAGGCTGTTGATGCCGATGGAGCCGCCGTTCGGATTCGTCCCGCCGAGATTCAGGTGGTCCGTGAGGATTTCCGGCTTGGCGTACGGCTGAAACGTGCAGCGGATCGTCGCGGGGGCGTCCACGGGTTCAGCGGACTGGGCCGAGAGTGTGAGATCGGCGGCGGAAAAGACTGCGGCGGTCATGAGAAGAGCTCCTGTCAGGTTCGGTTTCATGGGGTGGCTCCTGTTTTTGTGCGGAAAAAGATATGTCGTTTTCGCATAATATAACGCGGAAAATGACGGATGGCAAATGAATGCACTGAAAAAACGGAGTTAGAAGTGCTCGATCGGGCACGCCGGGATGGATTCGAGGAAGGAGCGGCCGTAGCTTTTCGTCATGATGCGCGGGTCGAGCACCACGATAATGCCGGTGTCGGTCTTGCTGCGGATGAGGCGGCCGATGCCCTGGCGGAACTTCAGCACGGCGTCCGGGATCGAGTAGTCGCCGAACGGGTTGCCGCCGAGGCGCTGGATGCGTTCGCAGCGCGCCTGGATGAGCGGATGCGTGGGGACGGCGAACGGGAGTTTTGTGATGATGACGTTGCTGAGGGCGTCGCCGGGGACATCAACGCCGGTCCAGAAGCTGGTCGCGCCGAAGATGACCGAGGACTTGACCTTTTTGAACTCGGAGATCATGGCGGACCGGGAGAGGGATTCGCCGTGGACCAGCAGGTTGATGCCCTTCGAGAGGAAGCCGCGGGAGAGCCTGTCCGAGCAGTATTTGAGCATGTTGTAGCTCGTGAACAGCACGAACGCGCTTCCGTTGGTCTTCTCCACGAACATCCTGATCTTTTCCGCCGCCGCGTCGTTGAACTCGCGTTCGCCCGGTTGCGGCATGTCCTTCGTGAGGTACAGCCGGACCTGTTTGCCGTAGTCGAATGGCGAGTCGAGGATGAGACCCTCGCCGCCATGGAATCCGACGCGGCGGGCATAGTAGGTGAGGGAACCGTGCACGGCGAGCGTGGCGCTGGTGAGGATGACCGGCTTGCCGGAGTCGAAAAGCAGGTCATGGAGGAGCTCGGAAACGTTGAGCGGCGCGGAGGCGAGTTCGGTCTGGCGCGTGCGGCTGAATCCGGATTTGTGGCCCTCAACCCAGTAGACCTGATCGGGCAGGGACATGTTCAGGAACTGGTTCAGCTCCTCGCGGTAGCCCATACAGTGTTCGAGCTGCGCCTCAAGTTCGAGCCGGAACCCCGCGTCGTCCTGGTTGTCCGCGTAGGTCCGCGCGATGGTCTCGACGTCCAGGATGTTGTCGGAGACGAGGTCCTGAAAACGGCCGGGCTGGGAGAGGCGGAACGTTTGTTCCGGGGACTTGTCGAGCGTTTCGTCGAACTGCGCGAAGAAGTCGGTCAGCGCTTCGTGGGCGTTCGCGATGCTGTTCCGGACCTGCATGGAGTCCTCGCCGGGCTTCATCAGGAGGCCGCGTCCGCTGACCGGATTGAACAGCCGGTTCAGGGTGCCGCGGACGGCGGAGGAGTAGATATGAAGGCCGAGATGGTTCGCGGCGTTGTCCTCCAGCGTGTGCGCCTCGTCGAACACGACGGCGCAGTGTTCGGGCAGAGGGCAGTTCTCCTGCTCCTCGATGCGGCTGATCTTCAGGTTGGTGAAGAAGAGCGCGTGGTTCGTGATGAGCAGGTCGGCCTTGTCCCACGAGTGCCGGGCGCGCCAGTAGAAGCAGGAATGGAAGTTCAGGCACTTCGGGCCGAGGCATGTGCTGGTCTCGCAGCAGACGCTGGTCCAGAGGTGGGGATTCACGCGGAACGGGACGTCGGACAGCGTGCCGTCGTGCGTGGTGCGGCTCCAGTCCATGAGGTTCTGGAGTTCGTTGACCGGGGCGTCCGCGGGGAGGATCTCGTCGCGGTGGCTGCCTGCGGCGAGTGCGAGACGGCGTTTGCATAAGTAGTTGCCGCGCCCCTTCGCGATGGCGAACGTGAATTCGACGTCGAGGAGGTCCTGAAGCAGCGGCAGGTCTTTCTTCGCGAGCTGTTCCTGAAGGTTGATGGTCTCGGTGGTGATCAGCACGCACTGGTGCATCGCCTTCGCGTGGTAGATCGCCGGGACGAGGTACGCGAAGCTCTTGCCGACTCCGGTCGGGGCTTCGACCAGCAGGTTGCGCCCGTTCTGGAACGCCTCGGCGACGGCGCACGCCATCTCCGTCTGCTGTTCGCGGCGTTCGTACGGGCGTCCGCCGTACTCCTCCGCCCGCTTCAGAGGAGTGTCCTCGGAGAAGAATGCGGCGGTGCGCGGAAAAGCGTCCGAAAGAGTGACCTCTTTCAGTTCATGGTCGACGACCGGTAAAATCACGGTGTGTTACGGGTACCTCGAACGAAGTACCCCCTTATTTCGATTTGACAGGTTCTTCGGTGCTGAGCTTGCAGATGGAGCAGTGGCGGCAGTCGAACTCGGCGGGCGGTTCGTACTTGACGCCGGCTTTCTTCGCCTTGTGCATGTTCAGGAGGTTCATGCCGGCGAGGATGAGGCCGAGGAGGATGAATCCGCCGGGGGCCTGACCCATGATCGCGAAACCGTTGTCCCAGCACTGCATGCTGATGCCGAAAAGCGTTCCGGCGGCGAGGAATTCGCGGATGCAGCCGAGGCAGACGAGCACGAGCGTGAAGCCAAGGCCCATGCCGAGCCCGTCGGCGGCGGACGCCAGCAGGCCGTTCTTTGAGGCGAACGCCTCGGCGCGGCCGAGCACGATGCAGTTCACGACGATCAGCGGCAGGAAGATGCCGAGCGTCTGGTACGCTTCGGGCGCGTACGCCTGCATGAGGAGCTTCACGACGGTCACGAACGTGGCGATGACCACGATGTAGCACGGGATGCGGATCTTGCCGGGGACGAGCTTGCGGATGACCGAGATCACCAGGTTGCTGCCCATCAGCACGAACGTGGTGGCGAGTCCCATGGCAAGTCCTTTTACCGCGTCGGAGGACGTGGCGAGTGTGGGGCACATGCCCAGGACGAGCACGAGGACCGGATTTTCTTTCCAGAACCCCTTGGTAAATTCCTTGAAGATGCTCATATCAGTTGGCCTCCTTCTTTTCGGTGTCCGCGAGGTAGTCGCGGACGGCGGTCGCGGCGTACCAGACGAGATCGCAGACGGCGTTCGAGGAATAGGTCGCGCCGGAAACGAAGTGGACGCCGTCCTTTTCCTTGGTCCATTTGGTATCGCCGGGCTTCACGCCGGAATAGGAATCCAGCGCGGCGTTCGGCGGGAGCTTCGAGGTGTCGGGCTTCACGCCCTTCACGACGTCGGAGATGGTGCGCTTGACGGAACGGTCGGTCACCTTCGTGCCGATGCCGGGCGTTTCGCTGTGGCCGGACTTCACGATCACGGTGTCGATGGTCCCGTCCGGCTTGAAGCTGACGATGCCGGCGACTTTGCCGCCGAATCCGGAGGCCGCGGCTTCGGCCGCGTAGCCGACCACGAGGCCGCCGTTTTTAGCGGTGTAGAGCTTGACGGGGGCTCCGTCGGGCGACGTGATGTCGACCGCCTCGGCCGCCGGGTCGTTGTCGAACGGCGGGAGGATCATTTTCAGGCTGTCGGCGGTCTCTTTCGCCTGGGCAGCCTTGATGGGGGCGTCGGTCTTGACGGCGGTGACTGCCATGACGAGCGTGGAGACGCCGCAGACGACGAGCAGGAAAAACGCCAGATAGAACGGATTGGATGCTTTTGTCATGTCTTTCATTTGATCTCACCCCTTCTGATGTTGAGCGCGGAAACGCTGTGGGAGTGCCAGCCGAAGGGACGGATGTAGCACATGCGGTCGATCAGCGGGACCAGGGCGTTCGCGATCACGATGGAGAAGCTGACGCCCTCCGGATACGCGCCCCAGATGCGGATGATGCAGGTCAGGATGCCGATGACTGCGCCGAAGACGAGCGCTCCGAGCGGAGTCATGGGCGAGGTCACCATGTCGGTCGCCATGAAGAACGCGCCGATCATGACGCCGCCGCTGAGGATGTGGTAGAGCGGGCTCGGGGTCAGGCCGGGGGCCGCCAGATGCACGATGCCCGAGAAGACGAAGATCGTGCCGATCATGGCGAGCGGGATCTGCCATTTGATGAGGCGGAAGCACATGAGGCCGACGCCGCCGATCAGGATGGCGAGCGCGGAGGTCTCGCCGATGGAGCCGCCGACGTTGCCGAGGAACAGCTTCATCAGGTTGTCGTTCGATCCGAGCTGCGCGATGGCTTCGGCGGAGCCTTTCGCCGCCTGGATCGCTCCGAGCGGGGTCGCGCCGGAGATCAGGGAACCGGTCGCCGGGGCCGCCCACTGGGTCATCGGGCCGGCAAAACCGACCAGCAGGGCCACGCGGGCCGCCGCAGCGGGGTTGAACGGGTTCTGTCCGAGGCCGCCGAAGAGTTCCTTCACGATGATGATCGCGAAGACGCTGCCGACGAGGCAGAGCCACCACGGGGCTCCAGGCGGGAGGTTCAGCGCCAGGATCACGCCCGTGACGAGCGCGCTGCAATCGCCGACCGTGGATGCCTGGCGCGTGGTGAGCGTCCAGCCGTATTCGGCGAAGATGCAGAAGGAGGCGCAGTAGACGAGGATTCGTACGGCGTCGAAGCGGAAGAACCAGATGGACGCCGCGACGGCGGGGAGGAGGCAGAGCAGCACCTTCGCCATGATCTTTGTGATGCTGTCGCCGTCCTGAACGTGAGGCGAAGTGCTCAGCACGAGCGAACCGGGCTCGGGGAGAGCGACGTTGTTTTTTTCGATT
>JBGUKB010000019.1:0-23942 GCA_045114235.1 Victivallales bacterium | reverse complement strand
CGCGGCCCCGGCGGGGTCTCCGACCTCGTTCATCCCGATCGACAGGGACATTGCCGCCAGGACCAGGAAGTCGCATGTGACAATGAGAATGGACCGGTTCACTGCTTGGATTCCTTTCCGTTGGGTTCGGCGGCGGTGATGAGGGCCTGCTTGAGCGGGTACTGGAAGACCAGGCGCAGGATCACGCTGAAGATGATGCCGACGAGCGTGGAGGAGTAGGCGATCAGGCGGCTGATGTTCGGGTTGAACGACATCACGATGAAGCTGGCGACGGTGCCGAGCAGGCCGAAGTACAGCGGCAGGTCGAGGAAGAGATCGGCGTTTTCAAGCTTTTTCAGGCGGATCGAGACAGCCTCGGTGCTGCGCTTCAGCGCGGAGAAGACTTTCGCCGCGGTCATGAACGCGGCCGCCTGAAGGATCAGGATGAACACGAGGATGACGAACGAAAGATGCGCGGCGGTCCGGTTGATGCTTTCCACGTTCTTCGCCGCTTCGCGGATGTCGTTCTCGCTCGCGATCTGCGTCGGCGCGGTCACGTTGCCCTCGAAGAGCGAACGGAAGAAATCGTTTTTTCTGTAGAGGAAGGACAGGATGAGGATGATGATGATCGCGACCGCGACGATGACGATGTTGTAGATGAGGCCGGAATGCCCGGCTCGGGATTCGGGAGTCTTGGTTGTCTGGTTCACGGTTTTCCTCCTGATTGCGTTTTTTTTATTGAATTACAATTGTTTCGTGGTGTGTTTCGGGAAAATTATTACAGCTATTAACATAATACCGTACAAGCAAAAAATCAAGCCGCAAAACAAAAAAACGGATGCAAAAAGCATCCGCCGGAAACCCTCGAAAAAAGACAAAAAAACAGAAGCAGGGTTTCATATACCGCTCCAACTTAATAGTAGGTGCAATAAGGCCTTGCGGCCCCGATATATTCTTTGTTCAGAGGAATGAACCGCTGCTTCCTGATGTTTAATTTAGACGGGTTTTTCGAAAATGCAAGCGGTTTGACTCTTTTTTTCAGAAAAAAGACAATCCGGCTCCGATGAATTCATGCCGGAGCTGAAAATCTCGACTTTTTGGGCGTTTCGACTGGAAAAATACGTTTTTTGAGCTATCTTATATGGATTAATGTTTGCGCCCCCGAATCAGAAAGGACCTTACTTCCATGAAAATCATTGACTGCACCGATGCCGATTACGAGCAGACGCTTCAATCGCTTTACACCCGGCCGGCGTGTCCCCCCGAGATCGAGGAGCGGGCACAGGCGATCGTGGACGAGGTCCGTGAGCACGGTGACGCGGCTGTGTGTTCGCAGATCGCAAAGTTCGACCGCGTGATCCTGACTTCGCCGGAGCTGAAGGTCTCCGACGGGGAGATCGCCGCCGCGAAGAAGGCGGTTTCCCGCAAGACGAAAGCCGCGGTCAAGCTCGCGCTCGGCAATATCACCGCGTTCGCGAAGATGCAGATCCCGCGTTCGTGGACTTCGCATCCGCGTCCCGGCGTCACGCTCGGCGAACAGTTCAAGCCGATGGACCGCGTGGGCTGCTACGTGCCCGGCGGCACGGCCCCGCTGGTCTCCAGCGCCCTCCACACGGTTGCCATCGCGAAGGCCGCCGGGGTCCGCGAGATCATCGCCGCCACGCCTCCGCGCAAGGACGGCAGCATCAACCCCGCCACGCTGTACGCGCTGGTTGCCGCGGGCGCCACGTCCGTCTACAAGATGGGCGGCGCCACGGCGATCGCCGCGCTCGCCTACGGCACGGAGACGGTCCCCGCCGTCGAGAAGATCGTCGGACCGGGCAACGCCTACGTCGCCGCCGCCAAACGCTATGTCTACGGGCGCGTCGCCATCGACATGGTCGCCGGACCGTCCGAGGTCATGGTGGTCGCCGACGGCAGTGTGAACCCCGCCTGGACCGCCGCCGACATCCTGTCGCAGGCGGAGCACGGCTCCGGTCTGGAACAGGCCGTGCTGGTCACGGATTCGAAAAAGGCGCTCGCCGACGTTCAGGCGCAAATTTTGGAACAGTCCAAAACGCTCACCCGTCAGGGGCCGCTTCAGAAGGTGCTGGAGAACGGCATCTTCCTGATCCGCTGCGCCTCCATGGACGAGGCGGCGGAGATCGCCGGGAAGTTCGCCCCGGAACACCTCGAACTTCACTGCGCCGAACCCGCGAAATTCGCGAAGCGCATCCACGCCGCGGGCGCGATCTTCCTCGGACCGTGGACCCCGGAACCCGCCGGCGATTTCACCGCGGGTCCGAGCCACGTGCTGCCGACTGCCGGGACCGCCCGGTTCTTCCACGGCATCACCGCGGGCGATTTCTTCTGCCGCAGCAGCATCCTGTCGTTCACGGAGAAGGCGCTGATGCGCGAGGTGGACGCGATCGAACACTTCGCCGAACTCGAAGGACTCGACGCCCACGGGCGCAGCGCATCCATCCGCCGGACCGGACGGAACTAACGCGAAAGGAAACCGGCAATGACTTCCGACCGCTATATCTCCTATTTCCGCAAGGACATCGACCGGATGGACGGCTACGCTCCCGGCGAACAGCTCAATATCCCCGAGCTCATCAAGCTCAATACCAACGAAAACCCGTTCCCGCCGTGCCCCGGCGTCTTCCAGGCGCTCTCCTCCATCGACCCGGAACGCCTCCGCCTGTACCCGAATCCGACTTCCGACCCCGTCCGCGACGAGATCGCGAAGATGTTCGGGCTGACGCGCGACCACGTGATCGCGTGCAACGGCTCGGACGACACGCTGAGCATCACGGTGCGGTGTTTCTCCTCGGCCGACCTGCCGATCGCCTGCCTGCGCCCGTCCTACACACTGTATCCCACGCTGGCGGCGCTCCACGGCGCACCGGTGCGCTATATCGACCTCACGGACGACTTCGGCCTGCCGGACGACATCCTGGACCAGCTCAAGGGCACCAACCTCTTCCTCATCGCGCGCCCGAACGCCCCGACCGGGAACAGTTTCCCGCGCGCCGTGATGGAGCGCATCTGCGAAAACTATAAGGGCATGGTCCTGATCGACGAAGCCTACGCCGACTTCGCGTCCGACAACTGCGCGGACTTCGTGACCCGCTTCCCGAACGTGATCGTGTCACGCACGTTCTCGAAATCGCGTTCGCTCGCCGGACTCCGGTTCGGATTCGCCCTGGCGCATCCGCGCACGATCGCCGGCATGATGAAGATGAAGGATTCGTACAACGTCTCCTACCTCACGCAGATGCTCGCCATCGCCGCGCTTCAGGACAAAAAGTATTTCGAAGAATGCGTCGAAAAGATCCGTCTGGCGCGCGAAATGCTCCTCACCGGACTGCTTGACCTCGGTTTCGAGGTCGTTCCGTCCGAGACGAACTTCCTCTTCGCCTCGCCGCCCGACCGCGACGGCGAACGCTGTTTCCGCGAGCTCCGCGCCCGCAACATCCTCGTGCGGTATTTCCCGTATCCTCGCACGAAGCGCTACGTGCGCATCTCCATCGGCACGTCCGTCCAGATCGTAAAGGTCTGGGCCGTCCTGTCCAAAGTCTACGGAGCCAAAGCATGAAACACGTAACCGCCTCGAAAAGGACGTTCCGTCTGTTCGCGCTTGCGGCAACCCTGCTGGCCGCTCCGTGCGTACTGCGCGCCGACGTCTTCTCCATCTGGCCGTTCGGCGGCGGATCGGCGGGGAAAAGCGGCGTCGCGGACGACCTCTCCGCGGAAGCGGCGGAAGACACCCTGGCGACCCTGCTCGATGCCACGCAGTTCTGGTCCGAAAAGGTCACGGTCAACGGTCGGAACATGACGATGAAGATATCCATGTCCGACCAGCCGCTTTCGCTTGTCCGGGCGTCCGTGCTGAAGCTCTTCCCCTCGGCGCAGGTCGCGGGCAACGAATCCTCTCTCCTTATGAAGCGTCCGCTGGACGACGGCAGCTCCCAGCGCATCTTCCTGCTTCATTTGCGCGGACTGAACCCGTTGCTTCAGTTCACCACGGTCCTGCCGAAGGACATGCCGAAGGAATGCCCCCAGGAGCTCTGGCCCGCGGAATTCCCCGTTGCCGCCGGAGCCTCGGACTTCACGCTCATGAGCTTCCCGAACCGCGGCTCGCATTTCGGTACGTACGCGATCGCGAACTCCGAGGTCGCGCCCGTCATGGACGACCTCGCCGCGAAGATCCGGAGCGCGGGCTGGGCTCCCGCCAGCATGGAGCACGCCGACCTTTTCGAAGGGGCGGGCGAAGTCTTCATGAAGAAGGACCCGGACGCGCTTCTGCTGTTCGGCATCGTGCGCGACGCCGCCGGTTCCGCGCAGGTATCGTTCTACACTCGCAAACTCAAATAACCGTTTTACACAGGAAGCCCCATCCATGGCAAGCACAGTGATCGCAATCGACGGACCCGCCGCCTCCGGCAAAAGCACGGCCGCGCGGAATCTCGCCGCCCGCCTCGGCATCCCGTACATCAATACCGGCTCCCTCTACCGCGCCATCGCGTGGAAAGCAATGCAACGCGGCATCTCCACGCGCGACGAAGCCGCGCTCCGCGCCATGCTCGCGGACACGGTCATCCGGTACGCTGTCCCCGCGGACGGCGGCAACCCGGACATCGAGATCGACGGCGTTTTCCCCGGCCAGGCGCTCCGCGCGCCGGAGATCGCGCAGGGGGCGTCGAACGTCGCCGCCATCCCGTTCGTCCGCGCATTCACGCTCCAGATCCAGCGCGACGCCGCGAAGAACCAGCTCGTCGTGATGGAGGGACGCGACATCGGCACCGCGGTCTTCCCCGACGCAAAATACAAATTCTTCCTGACCGCTTCCCCGCGCGTCCGTGCGCTCCGTCGCCTGGCGCAGGGCGGCGAGACCCCCGACAACGCCACGGTCGACTCCGTGGCAGCCGAGATCGCCGAACGCGACAAACAGGACATGAACCGTTCCGTCGCACCGCTCAAGCAGGCCGACGACGCCGTTTTCATCGACAGCAGCGGCATGACCGCCGAAGACGTGCTGGACGCCATGGTCTTGTGCATTCAGGACGGAGGCGACGCATGATCGCGGCATCCATCGACTACCGCGTGCCGTACGCCGACACCGACCAGATGACGTTCGTCTACTACGCGAACTATCTCATTTATTTCGAGATGGCCCGCGAGGAGCTCATGCGCGCTATCGGCCTGCCCTACAGCAAGCTCGAAGAGCTCGGATGCGCCCTCCCGGTCCTCGAGGCGGTCTGCCATTACAAGAAGCCCGCCAAGTTCGAGGACATCCTCACCATCACCGCCACGCTCGCCGAGATGAAAGGCGTCCGCGTGAAGATCGCCTGCACCGTCAAGCGCGGCGGCGAACTGCTCGCTGAAGGCTGGACCGTCCACGCGTTCATGAACCGCGACGGCCGCCCCCAGAAGCCGCCTCAGGTCTTCCTTGACACCATCAATTCCGCACCTTCAACACCCGAATCATAAAGGTTTTTATTGCAAATGAGCAACAACACCAACCCCGATCTCTGCCCCTGCGGTTCCGGCGAACATTTCGCCGACTGCTGCGAACCCGTCATCCTCGGCGCCCGCAAGGCGAAAACCCCCGAAGAACTCATGCGTGCGCGTTACTCCGCCTACGCCACATGCCACGTCGATTTCATCCTCGACTCCACCCACCCAGAACAGCGCGCCACCTGCGACCGCCAGGAAGTCAAGAACTGGGCGGAGCAGTCCGAGTGGGACAGCATCACCATCCTCCGCACCGAACGCGGCGGCGAGAAGGATTCCGACGGCATCGTCGAGTTCGTCGCGCGCTACAAGAACCGCAACATGCAGATGGAGCACCACGAGATCTCCGAGTTCCGCCGCAGCGGCGGCGAGTGGTTCTTCTACGACGGCGCGATCGTCGGCCCGAAGCCCTACGTCCGCACCGCGCCGAAGGTCGGCCCGAACGACCCGTGCCCCTGCGGATCCGGCAAGAAGTACAAGAAGTGCTGCGGCAAGTGATGCCGCCGACGTTTTCTTGTCCGTACATTCCGTATGACAGTCCGCTTCCCGATGCAATAAAACGCCGTCGGGAAGCGTTATAGTATTCGATATATTGTTTCCGCGCCGTTTTGCCTGAGGCGGAACATCCTTTCCTTTTTTCGCGCACACTCAAATCCGAGGTCTTTCATGCAGAACAAAACGAAAAAGCGCCTGAAACTCGTCCTGATCCTGACTCCCGTCCTGCTTGTCCTGATCCTCGCCGTCATCGCGTTCGGCGCTTGGCGGAAGTTCGGCACGTTCATCGTGGCGGCGCGGAGCATCCACAAGCTTCAGGACGGCCTGTACGTCATGGAATACCGCGGCGACTACGGATTTGACGCGTTTCTCGCGCGTGGCGGCGCGGCGGACGATTCCGCCGTGGCGGACTACCTGATCGGATTCCTGTCCGGCGGTTTTTACAGGAAGGCGGACAACGAACTCAAGCCCGGCGATTACGGCTGCACCACGGTCTGCGTGAAGGACAAGAAAGGTGCCGTGTATTTCGGGCGCAATTTCGACTGGGAGAAGGGCCGCGCGATGATCGTCCACACCGTGCCGAAGAACGGCTACGAATCGCTGTCCACCTGCTGCCTGGATTTCCTCGGATTCGGGGACGATTACCAGCCAGACGGCTCCATGCCAGAGCGCATCCAGACGCTTGCGGCGATCTACGTCCCGGTCGACGGCATGAACGAGAAGGGTCTGATCATCGCCGACCTCATGGCGGGAGACGACGAGGAGACGCACCAGAAGACGAACAAGCCCGACCTCACGACCACGACCGCCATCCGTCTGCTGCTGGACCGCGCGGCGAACGTGGACGAGGCTGTGGAGCTCTTGAAACAGTACGACATGAATTCGTCCATCGGCGCGGCGCACCATTTCTCCCTCGCGGACAAGAGCGGGAAAAGCGTGGTCGTGGAGTACGTGAACGGCGAAATGCTCGTCGCGGAAACGAATATCGTCACGAACCACTATCTCGCCGACAGCCCGAAAAAGGGCGTCGGGGACGAGGAGTCCCATCTGCGATTCGACAACGTGTCCAAATTCATCGGCCCGGATTTCGTTCTCGCCGGCGGGTTCGGCGCTCATGGCAATTGGATCGTCCAACTACCGTTCCAGGAAGTCCGGTCCTGTATTGCGCGCGTTCAGCAGTCGCAAAAAAAGTTCTGGTATCCGCAGGGGGGCGGCGGCGACGACGCCGTGACCCTGTGGAGCATCGTGTACGCACCGGGGAAACAGTGGGCCGACTTCTATTTCCGGGAAGAAGATTACCGTCACGGCCACCGGCTTTTCCTCCACCCCGAGATCAACAACAAAAACAAATTCATATCCGATACTCCCGTCATTTTCTTCGACTGACCCGACACCAGGAGGTTACTATGATCTATGACCACATCGACAATATCGGACTGTACCGTTTCGGTACGGCGGCCATGAAAGCGTTCGAGTTTCTGAAGATGCTCACGCCGGACTCGCCGGACGCCACGCATGAGCTCATCGGACGCGACCTGTACGTGATGGTGCAGTCCTACGACACCGAGGCGGAACCGTCGCCCATCCTTGAGGCGCACCGGAAGTACATCGACATCCAGTACTGCATCGCCAATACGGAATACATCGCCGTTGCGCCGCTGGACGAATCCACGGTCAGGACGCCCTACGACGCCGAAAAGGATGTGGCGTTCTACCATGCGCAGAAAATGATGACGCTCTGCGCCATGACGCCCGGCCGGTTCGTGCTGCTGTTCCCCACGGACGAGCATTTCGCGAAGTTCGCCGCCGAAGCGCCCTGCCGCATCAAGAAAGCGGTCGTAAAGCTCCGCGCCGATCTCTTCTGACCGTCTGCCGGAATCTGCATCATCGGGGAGAGCTTCCCCCCTCTGTTGTCGCCCCTGCGTGAACAGATGCTCCGCAGGGCTTCCTTTTTTTTGTGCATATATGAAAAAAGCCCGTCCGATGAAGGGCGGGCTTTCGAGGTTTTTTACTTTGTGCCGGAGCGTAGCCCGGCAGTGTATCAGTGGAGGCGTTCGCCTCCGTGCCCGAGCGGAGCCGGGCACTGCCGCAGTGGAGGGCTTGCCCTCCTTACTCCGAGATCACGAAGATGTGCTGGTCGGAGTTGCACTTGAGTTCGGGGGCGTACACGCCGCTGCCGCCGGCGGGGAGAGCGATGAAGCGTCCGGGGAGCTGCGCCCGCATCCGGTAGAACACGTTGGAATCGCCGCGCGCCATGTTGCGAAGGTAGAACTTGGCGCCGCGTTCGCGGTATTCGCGGTAGATCGGGGCCTTTCCGGTCCAGTCGTAGCCGCTGACGGGCTTTTCGAACTCGAATCCGGCGGGCATGCTGTCAGCGAAGCAGACGTAGTCGTAGTCGTTCTTCGCGGTGGAGATCAACTCGACTTCGACGAGTTCGCCGGGGCGGATCACGTCGCCGGACTTCAGCGGGACGCGTTTGTACTTGTCGCGCTTGACGGTCTGGACGGAGCCCTGGAGCCCGGCCGCGACGGCTTCCTGCACTTCGGGCACGAGGCGGTAGTAGTTGCGCTTGATCTTCATCTCAAGTCCGGCGGGCTCGATCTCGTCCTCCAGCGTGAAGTAGTTCAGCATGGAGTTCATGTAGAGGACGCCGGGGCCGTCGATGGAGATTTCGAGCTTGTGGTCGCCGGAGCCGAGGGCGTCGGGCTTGGCGAGCGCGACGAACGGGCTGTCCCACATGGACGCCTTGTCGACGTGGAAGCTCTTGATCTCCTTGCCGTCGAGGCTGACCTTCACGTTCATGTCGGGCGCGTCTTCGCCTGCCGTCTTGATGTAGCGGGCGAGGGAGCGGACGACCGCGCCGAGCTCGCGGTTGCTGTTGCGCCACGGCGAATTGCGGATGTTCGTGACGAGGTAGTTCGCGAGCTTGCGTGCGTTCGGGTCGGAGGGATCGTCGTCGAGCAGGAGGTCGAGATAGGCGGCGTTCGTTTCGTTCTCGCTGCCGTACCAGAAGAACCTGCACGGGGTCGGGATGTTCAGGTAGGAGGTCTGGTTTTCGTCGTCGACCATGCGGAACTGCGTGAGGTTGCGGACGACCATGGCGCGTTCCTCGGACTTGGGTTCGAGCGCGAGGCCGAGCATGGAGAGCCCGTAGGGCGCGAGCTGGCTGCGGAGTTCGTAGAGGAATCCGTTCAGCTCCTTGTTTGGCTTGCCCGCCTTCGCGAGGACGCGGGCGACGAGGGCGTCGGTGTTGGAGACGCCTTTGAGCTTGCGGATTTCGACGAGGCGTTCCTCGGCGTGTGCCTGGAGCCAGCCGACGCCGCGGTTCATCTGGCTGTCGACGGTCTTGTTGCCGTACGCGCTGACATCGAGCAGGGCGTCGACGACGTAGGCGGTGGTATCCGGGAAGGAGTGTTCGCGGTAGCCGCCGAACCAGCCCCAGCCGCCGTCGGTGTTCACCATGGTGAGGATCATCTTCAGGTTCTCGTCCATCACGCGGTTGAACGTCTTCGCATCGAACGAAGGATCGACCTTGCCGTCCTTCCAGCAGTATTTCTCCATATATTCGGTATAGAGTTTGTCGCGGGAGGTCTTCGCCGGGTGGACGTCGTCGAAGCTGACGCCAAGCTTGCTGAGGGCGTTCTTCGCCGCCATGGACGGCACGAAGCGGTTCACGACGCCGAACACGGTGGCTTCGCCGTCGGCGGCGAGGTAGGGCAGGAGCTCGACCATCGCCATCGCCGCGCCGGGGGCGAGGTTTACGGTGAGGAACGTCGTTTCGGGCTTGCGTTGTTCCGGCACCTTCAGCGTGACGGTCGCGGACTTGTTGTCCTTGTCGAGGTATGCGAAGTTGTTCACCTGCTTGTCGATGCCCTTCACGAGGACGGGCAGGGCGAGCTGGAGCGCGTCGTCCTCGTCGCCGGCCTTCACGGAGAGCGTGATCTTGCTTTCGCCGACCGCCTTCGCGTTCAGCGTGAACGGGCAGGCGGTGTGGCTTCCGGCCTTCACGGTGATGGTCGCGGTGTTCTTCACGGCGTTGACGGTGTCGCCGTCGACCGTGAGCGTAACGTTCGCGGTAACGTCCTTTTCGGTGTAGTTGTGGACGTTCGCGACAGCGTTGACCGTGTCGCCGTTCACCAGGAAGCGCGGGAGCTCCAGGCGGGCGATGAGGTCCTTGCTGACCACGAATTCGGAGTCGCCTTCGCCGACCGAGGTGTCGGCGGTGAGGGACCACACGTGGACCTTCCACGTGGTGAGGTTGTCGGGCGCCGGGACGTCGATGGTGGTCTGGCCGTTCTCGTCGAGCTTCACGAGCCCGGCGAAATACGCGGCGTCGAGGAAGTTGGAGCGGACGAATGAACCGCCTTCGCCGCCGCCCATGCCGCCCATTTCCATTTCGACGGCTTCTTCCGCCATCGCCATGTCGGCGGAAGCGGATTTCATCATCACGCGTCCGGCCGCCGGGGCCGCGGCTTCCATGACCGCGTCGTCGTCCATGCTGTTCATGGCTGCGCCGAAGGACTGCACGGCGCCGCCGCCGAAACCGCCCATGCCGCCGCCGCGCGCCATGGCGCTGTTCCTGCGGACTGCGCCGCCGTCCTTAAACATGATGCCGCCGTCGAAGTAGACGCTTTCACCCTGGCCGAGCGTGAACGGGAAGATGTGTCCGGTCATGAAGAGGTTGTCGTTCATGAAGTGGATGCCGCGGGCGGGATTGTTGTGGAGGCTGGTCATGTTGTCGAGGTTGACCGTGTAGTCGGCGTAGTGCGAGCGCTTCCAGTTCCAGAAGAAGGAATTGATCGCCGGGATGCGGCTGGAGGCGATGGCGTCGAGGGACTTGTCGTAGACCGTGAGCGTGACCGCGCCGGAGACGGGCTTGCCGTTGCCGTCTTTCACGGTGATCGTCATCGGGACGTTCTGGCGCGGCTTGACGGGCTTCTTCGGGCCTGCGATGTCGACGTCGAGCATCTTGGAGATGGGCGGGACGGCGATCATCTTGGAGAGGCGCTGGACCTCGCCGTTGCCGACCGCGATCACGGAGACGTAGGTGTTCGGGCGGTCGCCGGGGAGGAAGTCCATCTTGAACTCATGCGAGTATTCCTTGTCGCCGAGGCGGACGCACTCGTACTGCGTCTCGCGTTCCTGGCGCGTGAAGAAGTAGAGCGTGGCGCCGGGCTTCTTCATGGAGACGAGGATGCTGGCGGATTCGCCGGGATTGTACTCGCTCTTGTCCGTGGTGATCTCGAGCGGGAGCTTGCTGAAGAGGTCGCCGGACTTGTCGAACCCGGCGACGAAGAGCGGATAGGAGCCTTCGCAGGTCACGGGGTCCTTGCCGCCGTTCGCCTTCAGCGAGGCGTCGGACGTGATGCTGGAGACGACTTCATAGACGCCCTGGCGGTCGATCACGAAGCTGACACCGTTCTCGTCGCCCGCGGTCACGTCCATGACCTTCACGGGCTGGCCGACGCGGTGCGGCACGCCGTTCGCGTCGAGGTCGCGCAGGTAGATGGAGACCTTGCCTTTGCCCGCGACGGGCTTGCCGTCGGGCGTGGTGGCCTTCACGACGAGCGTGACGGGCTTGCCGGTGCGTGCGAATCCGGTCTTGGCGGACGCGGAGACGTAGAACGGCTGGGCGGCGGTCACGACGGAGCCGGAGCCGTTGACCACGCGGTTGGACTCGTCGGAGACTTCGGCATCGATGATGTAGCGGAAATCGAGGTTGCCGAAGCGGCGGAGCGCATCGCCGGTGTCGATGGGCACGGTCAGGCAGCCCTCGTCGTCCGCGATGCCTTCGGCCTGCGTGATGAGGTCGCGGCCCCAGGTGACCTGGCGGATGCTCTCGTCGCGGTAGGCGGTGGAGCAGATCCAGTAGCCTTCGCCGAACAGCCAGTCGAAGCGGCCGCGGAACGGGAAGACGCGGCGCGCCTGCTCGCGGTGGACGGTGTATTTGATCTTCGCGCCGGACATGGGCGCGCCGAAGTAGTATTTCGCCTGGATCTTCGCCTCGAAGATGCCGCCTGTCTTTACCTGCGTTTCGGGCATTTCGACCTCAAGCAGGTATTCCGGCTTCTTGTACTCCTCGACGGAGAACGAGACGCCGCCGTTGCCGGTGCTCAGGTTGAAGCTGCCGAGGGAGACGTCGTCCGGGAGCACGAACTCCTCGGTGGCGGCGGCCAGCATCGGGTCGCCGGAGACGTTCTGTTCGTACAGCTTCTTGCCGCGGGCGTCGGTTCCGGTGAGCTTCAGCTTGTATTCCGAGCGCTTCTGCGGTTCCTTCTCGTCGTAGGAGGCGCGGCGGGTATAGACGGTGTACTTCACGGTGTCGCCGGGACGGTACACCGGGCGGTCGGTGATGATGTAGTCGCGGTCGCGTTCATAGAACCGGCCCGCGTTCATGGTGGAGTAGTAGGCGTTCGGGAGGAAGGTGAGGCCGTCCTCGGACTCGGAGAGGATGAGCGTGCGGTCGTTGAGCTTTTCGGGGAAGATGACCGCGCCGTCCTTGCCGGTCGTGACCTCGAACTCCTTCACGATGATGCGGTAGCGGCGTCCGCCGAACTCGTTCTGGTTGCGGTTGTTCGCGTATTCCGTCCGGTAGTTCATGATCTTGAGCTTGCGGTCGGCGAGCGGCTCGCCGGTCTTCGAGTCGTTGAGCGTGAGGAAACGGCCCTTTGTGACGGATTCCTTCGTGAGGATTTCCGGGGTGATCCAGACCAGGTTTTCGTACCAGGAATCCTTCGAGTAGGTGCCTTCCGTGCCTTCGGGCAGGGTGCGGACGATGTACGCGCCGGGCTCGGTGATGGGCAGCGTGACCTCGGTGTCGGTCTCCCAGTGGTGCGGCTTCGGCGTCACGTCGAACGTGAACTCGGAAATCTTCTCCTTGATGGCGGGCGCCCAGCCCTTGAATCCGGTGTTCATCTGGTAGGCGTTGTCGGTCTCGTAGGAGCGCTCGCCGCCCTCGCGGAGGCTCTTCAGCATGATCTCGACCGCGGTCTTCGCGTCGGCCTTGGTCACGACCGCGCGGACCTTCGTGGCGTTGCGGCTGCGGTAGGACAGGATGGGCTTCGTGCCGAACGGGACGACCTGGATGTTCTGCGTGGAACCCCAGTTGCAGAGGATCTGCTGGACCATCTCGTTTTCATTGGCCTTCTTGAACCAGTCGGCGGCGTTTTCGTACTGCATGCGGGCGAGGTAGAGGTAGCCGAGCTGCTGTGCGGACTGCTGCTTGTAGAGCCCCGCCTTGTCCTCGTTGGCGAGTTCCTTGAAGATGCGGAAATAGCTGAACTCCTCGGGGAGCGCGATCTTGCGAACGCCGTCGGCGAGCTCGGCGACGGTCTCCGCATCCTTCAGTTCGTAAAGATAGTCGCGGTACTTGTCGGAGGTCTGGTATTCGTTGCGGACGTTCCAGTCGATCTGCGAGAAATCGAACTCGTTGGCGAGGAAGGACGCCCAGTCGTATTTGCTCTGATAGTCGCCCAGCGCGATCGCCTGTTCCAGCGCCCAGCGGAAACGTTCGCCGTCGCACTTCGCGGACGCGAAGTCCTTCGGGCAGGAGTAGAGCACCGGAGAGCCGTCCTTGTTCACCGGCGGACGCGAGGAGCTGCCGAAATCGCCGTCGTCGTAGTCGGGCAGGACGGTCAGGTCGGTGAGCGCCTGGAGCTTGTAGGACTGGCTGCCGGTCTGGTTGCGGCAGATCAGTCCGGCGAGCGCGCGGTAGAATTTGATCTGGAGCGGCTTCGAGACGTTTTTCGCCTCTTCGGACGCGGACGCCATGAACCGGAGGTTCTGGACGCGGTCGCGGGCGGTGCTGTTCACGCGGCGTCCGGCGTTGCCGCGGTTGGATCCGCGCGTGAATGTATTATTGAAAAAGAAGCCGAAGCTGGTGACGTTGGTGTTCAGTTCGGCGGCCAGCGAGACGTTCTTCGGGAAGCGCGAGGTCACAAACTCGTAGGCATCGTCGTACTCCTTCACACGGTTGTTGCTGAAGAGGCTGGCGCGGTACAGATTCCACAGCGTGCCGACTGCTTCGCTCTGGGATTTCGCGGGGATGGCCTCCAGCGCGGCGCGTGCGGCGTCGGCGGATTCCTTGAAGTTGCCCTCTTCCATGAGCTTGCGGATCTTGGCGATCGTCTCTTTTTCGGCGGGCGTCTGGGCCGTTTCGGCGGCCTTCTGGTCGTCATCCTGCGCCAGCGCCGGAAGGGCGAAGAACGCCGGGAGCACGGCCGCCGCGGTCAGGAGGAAGCGGATGTTTCGGTTCATGGGATAATCCTTTCTCTGGTAGCCCGGCGGCACGGACAGGCGGACGAAGCAGAACAGTCAGCCCCTTGCGAATGCAGCCGGACGATGAAAAATGATGGTTGATTTCAGGTTGCTTCTGACAATTAGACGCGAAGTATAAAGAAATCTTAGCGGAAAATCACGAAAAATCAAGTTTTTTTCGGATTATTCTTCGATTTTTTCGATTCTTTCTTCGATTTTGTCAGAATCTTCGTCCGCGTCTTCGTCGTCCGCGTTCCGGTCCAGTTCTTCGCGCGGATTCTCTCCGGCGGATTTCAGGATGCGGACGACGGTGTTCACGTCGCGCGGGTCGAACATCAGGATGAGCGTACTGTTCTCGCCGGGTTCGATGCTTTTGAACGCCGAGAGCGTGGTGCGGATCCTTTCGCGTTCCATCATGTCCTTCTCGATCCATCGCGCCAGCTTGTTCAGAGCGAACCGGGGGATCGGGAGTTTGCCGATGGAACCGGACCCGGGTTTGATCGTGAGCCGGCCGTCGTCAACATGCGGCGTCAGCTCAACGAGGAGATTGACGGCTTTGCCGGAGAAGGGAGGAATTGCGGCGTCGGATGGCTGAGAGTAGAAAAACCGGATCATTCCCTCATCCCAGACCACGGCGTAGGGGACCGTTTCCGGCGCGTCTTCCCGGTCATCGCGCATCATGGCGTCCAGAAGCGCCTGGACTTCGTTCTGCGTGAGGTGAAGCTCGGCGGTCTCGACCACGCGTCCCTCCTTGTCGACCAATGACCTCGCCAGGCGCGTGATAGCGCCCGCCATGAGGCCTTTTGCCTGGCCGTCGAATTTCGGCGCGGGATAGGAAACGGGCGCGCCGTGCATGAGGATGCTCAGGATGAACAGGAGGACGATCAGGACGGCCAGGAGGACAAGGAATGCTTTCAGAAGTCTGGAGAAACAGCCTTTTTTCGCCGCCATGATGTCCCTCGATCAAGCAATCAATTGTCGTCGTCGAGGCGCATGGACCAGTAGTTGCCGGCGTTCCAGCGGCTGAGTCCCTGGTCCTTGCGGATGGTGGCGCGCGGATACATGAGCTTCACGTGGCCGTCGCAGAACGCATAGTTCCACATGCTGTTGTGAAGCGTGGTCGTCGCCTTGTCGAACGAGGAGCTCCCGCCCGCCGATTCGTCGCCGCCCCACTGTTCGGACTGCTGGGAGGGGCAGGAGATGCTGGACCACCAGGCGGAGAAGAAGCCGGTGCGGTTGGAACGGCTGTGATCCTTGCTCGGGACGTATTCAGCGAAGTAGATCATGCGGGAGGGCATCGGGATCTTCGAGTATTTGAGGCCGACCCAGAAGCCCATGCCGTCGTTGCTGTCGTTGCAGATGGACTGGCCGCCGATCTTGTCGCCGACTTTTTCGTCGTTGGTGGTGCTGCCGCCGGGGGAATGGTTCATGGCGTAGGTGCGGATCGGGTAGCCGGTCGCGACGCTGGAATTGCGCGGATACTTGTCGGCGGGGCACTGGAAGAGCTTCAGATTGGTGAAATTGCTCTCGCCCTTGCATTTCGGCGTGCCGCTGGTCCCGACTTCCAGATTGCTCATCGGCGTGTACCGGAGGATGAGGCGTTCCCACAGGGAATCGTTGTTGCCGCCGCCGGATTTCGCGGGCGTGACGTATTTCGTGTCCCCGACGTACTGCAGCGCGGCGACCATCAGCTGTTTCTGGTTGCTGGCGCATCCCGCCACATAGGCGCTGTTCTTGGCGGACTGAAGCGCGGGCAGAAGCAGGGATGCGAGAATCGCGATGATCGCGATGACGATCAGAAGTTCGATCAGGGTAAAGCCTCGGAACGTGCAAATGGTATTGCTGTTTGTGCGTTTCATGGGGGTGACTCCTCAAAATGTTAGTTCCTATGATATAATGTATGCGCCCCGAAAAGAAAAATCAAGAAAAAACAGGACGAAAACGGAAGATTTTGACGTTATTTAACGAAACCAAACGTTAATAACGTGAAACAAGCTCAAAACGAAACGGGAAAAAGAATATCTTATTATATGAATAAAATAATTCGGGCGGGGGAAAATGAATGGCGGCAAAGCGTTTCCTTCCTTTTTTCGCGCTTTTTTCGAAAAGGCGCTTGACAGGATGCGGAAACGCGTGCTATGGTAAGAGGAAGAACCCCCGAAACAGATTTCCTACACAAAGCAACACAGGAGAAATACCCATGGGAAAGTACCTCGGCGAAGAGATCCCGAAACTCGGATTCGGCATGATGCGTCTGCCGAAAAATGGCGAAGCGATCGACGTTGAAACGACCAAAGCGATGGTCGACAAGTTCCTTGCCGCGGGTTTTACCTACTTCGACACCGCTTGGATTTACGAAGGCAGCGAGGACGCCACGCGGCAGGCGCTGGTGGAACGTTACCCGCGGGAGAGTTTCCAGCTCGCGACGAAGAACGCCGCGTGGTGCGACTGCAAGACGCGCGAGGATGCGATCGCCCAGTTCGAAACGTCGCTGAAACGCCTCGGGACCGACTACATCGATTTTTACTTGCTCCACAACCTCGGCGACAAGCGCACCGACGTGTTCGAGGATTTCGACCTGTGGAGTTTCGCGCTGGAACAGAAGAAACTGGGCCGGATACGGCACGTCGGATTCTCGTTCCACTCCACCGCCGACCAGCTCGACGCGATCCTCGCGAAGCACCCGGAGACGGAGTTCGTTCAGCTTCAGATCAACTACGCCGACTGGGACCACAAGTTCATCCAGTCGCGCCTGAACTACGAGGTCTGCCGCAAGCACAATGTGCCCGTCATCATCATGGAGCCCGTGAAGGGCGGGATGCTCGCGACTCCGCCGGAATCCGTCGTGAAGATCCTCCGCGACGCGAATCCCGATATTTCCTCCGCGGCGTGGGCGATCCGGTTCGGCGCGAGCCTGCCGGGCGTGATTACGGTGCTGTCCGGGATGAGCACGCCGGAGCAGATGGACGACAATCTGAAGTCCATGAAGGGATTCAAGTCGCTGACCGAGGCAGAAAAGGAAACCGTGTTCCGGGCGCAGGAAGCGCTGGCCAAAGTCCCGATGATCCCGTGCACCTCCTGCGACTACTGCGCGAAGGTCTGCCCGATGAACATCGGCATCTCCGGCACGTTCAACGGCCGCAATCTGCTGACGCTGTACAGCAACGTGGAGAGTGCGAAGGTGCAGATATTCTGGGCGGTTGCGAACAACGGCAAGAAGGACGCCGTGGAGTGCATCGGCTGCGGCAAGTGCGAGGAAGTCTGTCCGCAGCACCTCGAAATCCGCAAGTTGCTCGCCGAGGCGGCGAAAGCTTTTGACCAAAAGAAGTCAGAGCCTGAGCAGAAATAACGTCTGCTGACAATCGGAAAAGAGACTACCGGGCGAGGAACGCTTTCCGTTCCGGCTCGGGGTAATGCTCAATTGCGTACCGGAGCGTGGTGCGGGCCATGACCGCCTTGTTTTTCCTCAGATAGTCTGTCAGGGCGGCGCGGTCGCGTTTGCCGATCTCGCGGAGCATCCAGCCGCATGCCTTGTGCATGAGGTCGTGGGGATGCGGCAGGAAGCGGTCGACCATGCGGAACGGTTCGTCCAGCTGGCCTGCGCGGATGAACGGGAACATGGAGAGGACGGCGATGCGTTCCTCCCAGAGATGACCCGACGAAATAAAACGTCCCAGCGTGTCCGCGCCGTGTTCGAACGCATACGCGCCGGTGATACCGGGCGCTGTCAGGTCGACCAGGTCCCAGTTGTTCACGAATCCGCCCCGGGAAAGCTCGGCGTACTGTCCGAAGATGGTGGTGCGTTCCTTGTCGCCTGCTTTTTTCGATTCGTAATGGTTCAGCAGGATGAGCAGGGCGCAGAGGCGGTTTTCGTGCCATTCGGAATGCGCGGCGCGGACTGCTTCTTGAATCGGAAGGTCACGAAACGCCTTCGCCGTGCGGCGGGTCACCGGGTTTTTGCAGCCGAGGAACATGTCGCCTTCGCCGTACTGGCCGGGCCCGGTCTTGAAGAAACGCTGAAGGATTTTGGCGTCGGCGGGATTCGCCTGCGCGAGCATGGCGTGTTCGAGGTCGGCTGCAGTGGCGTTCACGCCGGAATCGACAGGAAAAACGGGCATGTTCATTCGTAAGCTCATACGGATGCGAGGCGTCCGGCGAGGAACGATAGCGCGAATTCGACGCGGAGGATGTGCGGACCGAACGTGACGGGCGCGTAGCCGTTGGCGCGGAACGCGGCGACTTCCTCGGGCGTGAATCCGCCCTCGGGGCCGATCGCGAGGACGACTTTGCCGGGGATCGCGACGGGGCAGGGCGCGGCGTCGACGGGATGCCCGATGATCGCGGTCGCATCCTTCGTGAGCTCGGCGGAGAGTCCCGAGCCGAAGAACTCGCGGAGGGAACGTACGAAGGTCAGTTCCGGCAGGATGGTCGTGCAGCCCTGTTCCAGCCCTTCGACCAGTACGGACCGGATGGCATCCGGCGCCATGCACGAGCTGGTCCAGTAGCTTTTTTCGGTCTTCGCGGCGTGGAAGAACACGGCGCGGCGGATGCCGGAGGAGGCGATGAAATGGAGCGTCTTCTTGAAGCTCTGCGGACGGGGCAGGGCGATGACGGGGAGGATGTTCGACGGCGGGGGCGGCGGGTTGGAGGCGTCCTCCAGCTTCAGCCGGGCGGAATGCCGGTTCGTTTCGAGGATGCGCGCCGTGCCGGTGCCGCCGCCGAGGATGCCCGCGCGGACGGTGTCGCCGGGCTTCGCGTGGAGGATGCAGAAGATGTGTTCGGCGTGTTCGCCGCCGACCGTGAACTCGCGTTCGGGCGACAGGTCGCGTTCCTCGACGATCAGCAGGTTCATGCGGAAACGATCTTTTGGATGGCTTCGAGGATGTCGGCGGGTTCCGCCATGCGTCCCTTGCCGGACGTGCCGCAGGCGAGGTGCCCGGTGCCGGGGCCGACGGTGCGGACGCCGAGCTTGTCCGCGAGCTTCGCGAGGTTGTCCTGCACGATCGGGCTTGCCCACATGTGTTCGTTCATGGCGGGCGCGAGGAGCACGGGGCCGCGGAACGCCAGCGCTGTGGTCGTCAGGGCGTCGTCGGCGATGCCGGACGCGAACTTGCCGATGAAGTTGGCCGTGCAGGGGGCGACCACGAGCAGGTCGGCCCATTCCGCCCAGTCGACGTGTTCCGGGCGCGGCTGATACTCTTCGAAGAGGTCGGTCAGCACGCGGTTCTTCGAGAGCGTGAGGAAGATCTGCGAGGAGATGAGCTGAAGCGCGTTCGCGGTCATGACGACGCGGACGTCGAATCCCGCGGAAACGAGCTTGGAGCAGAGGTCGGCGGCCTTGTAGACGGCGATGCCGCCCGTGATGCCGAGGATGATGTTTTTGCCGTTCATGTGCGTACTCCGTGGTTGTCAGACGGTGCGTCTGCGTTTCGGGTGGTTGCGGAGGCCGAGGATGAGCCCGGTGAATTCCTTCACGGCTCGGTCGAGGTCGTCATTCACGATGATGTGGTCGTATTCGTTCGCGTGATCCATTTCGCCCTTCGCGTTGGCGAGGCGGCGGAGGACGGACTCCTCGGTCTCGGTGCCGCGCGCCCGGAGGCGGCGTTCCAGTTCCTCGAAGGACGGCGGCATGATGAAGATGAACTCGCATGCTTCGCAGAATTCCGGGGAGTCGGCGCAGAGCGCGCGGAGCTGCGCCGCGCCCTGCACGTCGATGTCCAGCAGGACGTCGATCCCGCGCCGGACGCGGTCGAGAAGCTCGGATTTGAGCGTGCCGTAGCAGTTGCCGTGTACCTCGGCGTGTTCCGCGAAGGCGTGTTCCGCGACGAGCGCGTCGAATTTCTCGCGGCTGATGAAGTAGTAGTCGCGTCCGTCGACCTCGCCGGGGCGCGGCTGCCGTGTGGTGCAGGACACGGAGAACTCGATCCCGCCGAGGTCGCCGATGGCGGCCTTGTAGATGGTGGATTTGCCGGAGCCGCTGGGGCCGGAGAGGATCAGGATCATGCCGGTGCGGACCGGGGTGTCGGATATGGTGCTCATGAGCGTACGGTGTGCTGGAAAAGTCTGGCGGCGTTGACCGCCGTGAAGTACAGGTCGTCCGCGCCGGCCTTCATGGCTTCTTCGAGCGTGCGGCGTCCGGTGGACGTGCTGAAAGCGAAATCGTAGGTCTTCGCGAGCTCTTCGGGCGTGCCTTCGACCGCGCCGGAGAGCAGCAGGACGGGGACGCCCTCGCGGTGCGCGGCATCGGCGACCGCGCAGCAGAGCTTGCCCTCGGCGGTCTGGGGGTCCGTGCGGCCTTCTCCGGTCACGACGAGGTCCGCGCCCTTGATCCGGCGGCGGAACGAGATGGCGTCGAGGACGAGCTCCGCGCCGGATTTCGGCTGCGCGCCGCAGAACGCGCGGAGTCCCGCGCCGAGTCCGCCCGCCGCGCCGTCGCCGGGCATTTCCTTCGGCAGGAGCATGGAGTGGCGTTCCCAGACGGCGAAGAGGTGGCGGAGGTTGAGGTCGAGCTTCGCGACCATGTCGGGCGTGGCGCCCTTCTGCGGTCCGTAGACCTGCGCCGCGCCGAACGGCCCGGACAGCGGGTTGCGGACGTCGCACGCGGTCGTGATGCGGGCTTCGTGGAGGCGCGGATCGGCTCCGGCGACGGCGATTCGGCTGAGCAGATGAAGCGCGCCGCCGCCCCGCGGGATGTCGCGTCCGCCCACATCGAGCAGACCGTACCCGAGCGCCTGGGCCATGCCTGCGCCGCCGTCGACCGTGGCGGACCCGCCGAGGCCGACCAGGATGTCGCGGACGCCGAGGTCCAGGATGGCTCGGATGACTTCGCCCGTGCCGTAGGTCGTGGCGGTCATCGGGTCGCGCTTGACCGGCTCCACGAGGTAGAGCCCGCTGGCGGAGGACATTTCGAAGACCGCGGTGAGGCCGTTGTTGATGAGCGCGAATTCGGCTTCGACGGGTTTCCCGTCCGGGCCGGTGACCGTGACCGTGTGGATCTCGCCGTGCAGGGCGTCCGCCAGCGCGCGCGTCATGCCCTCGCCGCCGTCGGAGACCGGCACGGAAACGAGTTCGGCGTCCGGCATGACCGTGCGGAACGCCTTTTCGAGGACGCGGCAGACGGTCGAGCTTTTCATGCACATCTTGAACTTGTCGGGCGCGAACACGATCTTCATGGTCAGAGCTCCTTCTTCAGGATTCCGGAGATGATTTCGGCGGCGTTTTCCGGGGCGACCGGACGCGGCGCCGAGGCGAGTTTCATCGGGTTCTTGACCGCGTCGGACGCGATCCTGTCGACCATGGCGGCGTCGAAGCACGGCAGCGCGGAGAGTTTCGGCACGCCCGCGTACTTCGCGATGAACGCCGCGGCGGCGTCCACGACGTCCTCCGGCGTCTTCTGTTTCGCCTTCGACGGGAAGACGTCCGCGAGCAGCATGGTGCGTTTCGCGACGGCCTTTTCCGCGAGGTAGTAGCGCCAGAAGGGCGGCAGGAGCATCGAGGCGGCGATCCCGTGCGGGACCTGGCCGTAGAACGAGAAGCTGCCGAGGTGGGGGAGCGAGGTCGGACGGTCGGCGATCTGCATGCCGCCGATGGTCGAGGCGGCGAAGAGGCGTTCGCGGACGTTCACGTCGTTCGGGTCGCGGAAGACGAGCGGGAGGTTGTCGACGATGAGGCGGACGGCGTAGACCGCGTTCCGGTTCGTCGCGGCCTCCGTCTCCGGCGCGTGGATGTTCAGCAGCGATTCGATGTTGTGCGTGAGGGCGTCCAGCGCGGTCGCGGCGGTGAGCTCATGCGGCATGGAGCGTCCGTAGTACGGGTCGATCAGCGCCATGCGCGGCACGATCTGCCTGTCCGCGATGAGGCGTTTCACGCCCGCGGCGCGGTCGACGATGTTCGAGTACGGCGTGACCTCGGAGCCGGTGCCCGCGGTAGTCGGGACCGCGATGATGCGCTTGAGCTCCTTCCCGGGGAACTTTTCGGTGATCCTGCCGGAGCCGAAGAGCTCGGAGACGTCCATCCCGGTCTGGTACGCGGCCCAGGCGGCCTTCGCGGCGTCGATCACGCTGCCGCCGCCGATGGCGACGACTTCCGAGCATTTGCTCTGTTCCAGCGCCTCGATGATCCGAGCGACGTCGTCCAGGTCGGGTTCGGCGGGGATGCCTTCGACGAGTCGCGACTCGAATTCATAGTGGAGCACGATGTTCGTCATGTCGGTGCGCGCGCCGGACTTCGCGAGGGATTTGCCTCCGGTCACGAACGTGACGATCGGCTTCTCTTCGGAGAGCAGGAGCTCGGCGGAGAGGTCGGTGAGGATGCCGGGGCCGAGGTCGATGCAGACCGGCTTGTAATGCTCGAAGAGCTCGATGTAGTCTTGGTCGGGGGTCATGGCGTGTTCACTTTGCTACGATGTTGACGAGGCGGCCGGGGACGGCGATGACTTTCACGACGGTCTTCCCGGCGAGCGCGGCGGCGACCTCCGGGTTTTCCAGCGCCTTCTTTCCCATTTCGTCGGCGGAGAGCGAGGCGGGCATCATGATGCGGACTTTCGGCTTGCCGCAGATCTGCACGAGGATCTCGTGTTCCTCGACCTGCAGATGGGCTTCGTCGACGCTCGGCCACTGCGCCAGGGAGACGGGCGCCTGCTTGCCGAGCCCTTCCCACATTTCCTCCGCGATGTGCGGCGCGTAGGGGGCGAGCAGCAGGACGAAGGTCTCGGCGGCTTCGCGCGGCATCTTTTCGAGCTTGGAGAAGTCGTTGAGGAAGATCATCATCTGGCTGATGGCGGTGTTGAAATTGAGCGTATCCGTGTCGTCCGTGACCTTCTTGATCGTGGCGTGGAGCAGACGGCGCAGGTTCGCCGGGACGGGTTCGTCCACGACGGGCGTCTGCATGATCATGCGCCAGGAGCGCTTGAGGAAGCGGAACACGCCTTCGACGCCGCGGGTGTTCCACGGCTTGACCGCCTCCAGCGGCCCCATGAACATTTCATACAGGCGCATGCTGTCCGCGCCGTATTCGCGCACCACGTCGTCGGGGTTGACGACGTTGCGGAGAGACTTCGACATCTTGGCGGGGAATTCGACGAGCGTTTCGCCCGTCTCCTTGTGCTTCGGCTCCGGTCCGGTGAGGTCGACGAGGTTGGTCGGGACCAGCGCGCCGCGGGCGTCCTTGTAGGACGTGCCGAGGATCATGCCCTGGTTGACGAGCTTCTGGAACGGCTCCTTCGTGGAGACCAGGCCCAGATCGTACAGGACCTTGTGCCAGAAGCGCGCGTAGAGCAGATGCAGCACGGCGTGCTCCGCGCCGCCCACGTACAGGTCGACCGGCATCCAGTATTTTTCTTTGGCAGGGTCGACGAACGCCTGGTCGTTGTGCGGGTCGATGTAGCGCAGGTAGTACCAGCAGGAACCCGCCCACTGGGGCATGGTGTTGGTCTCGCGGCGGCCGTGTTCGCCGGTCTTCGGGTCCACGTAGTCCACCCAGTCCGCCGCGTTCGCGAGAGGCGATTCGCCGTTTCCGGAGGGCTTGAAGTCCTTCATGTCGGGCAGGGTGAGCGGGAGTTCGTCCTCGGGGACCATGCGGATCTCGCCGCTGTCCATGATGATGATCGGGAAGGGTTCGCCCCAGTAGCGCTGGCGGCTGAAGAGCCAGTCGCGGAGTTTGTAGTTCACGGTGCGCTTGCCGATGCCCTTGGATTCGAGCCAGTCGATGATGCG
>JBGUKB010000018.1:0-7224 GCA_045114235.1 Victivallales bacterium | reverse complement strand
TCCGGCGAAGCATCCGTGCCGTTCTTCTCCATCAGCGGCTCCGACTTCGTCGAGATGTTCGTCGGCGTCGGCGCCAGCCGCGTCCGCGACATGTTCCAGCAGGCGCGCAAGAACGCCCCCTGCCTCATCTTCATCGACGAGATCGACGCCGTGGGACGCTCCCGCTTCTCCGGCATCGGCGGCGGACACGACGAACGCGAACAGACCCTGAACGCGCTCCTCGTGGAAATGGACGGCCTCGAAACGCAGGAAGGCGTGATCGTGATCGCCGCGACCAACCGCGTCGACGTGCTCGACCCCGCCCTGCTCCGTCCCGGCCGCTTCGACCGTCAGATCGTCATCGACCTGCCCGACATCGTGGGCCGCAGGAAGATCCTCGACGTCCACGCGAAGAATATCAAGCTCGCGCCGGAAGCCGACCTCGACGCCATCGCGAAAAGCACGCCCGGATTCAGCGGAGCCGACCTCGCGAACCTCATCAACGAGGCCGCGCTGCTCGCCGCCCGCAACAACCAGAGCGCCGCGACCCAGGCCGACCTGGAGGAGGCGCGCGACAAAGTATGCTTCGGACGCGAACGCCGCAGCCGCAAGATACCGGAACGCGACCGCAAGCTCACCGCCTGGCACGAGGCCGGACACGCCATCGTCAACCTCTTCCTCGAAAACAGCATCCCGCTGCACAAGGTCACGATCATCCCGCGCGGCCAGGCGCTCGGCCTGACCATGATGATGGAACACGAGGACCGCTATTCCCGCAGCCGCCTCGAAATGCTCGACATCATCACAACCGACCTCGGCGGCCGCGTGGCGGAGGAGATCGCGCTCGGCGACATCACCAGCGGCGCGTCCCAGGACATCGCCCACGCCACGAACCTCGCCCGCGCCATGGTCTGTTCCTACGGCATGAGCGACAAGCTCGGCACTGTCCAGTACGGCGAACGCGCCGACCACATCTACCTCGGACGCGACATCACGCGCAACGAGGCATGCAGCGAGCAGACCCAGCGCGAGATCGACGACGAGGTCAAGCGCATCATCGGCGAGTGCAAGGCGCGCGCCACGAAGATCGTAACCGAACAGCGCGAACGCCTCGACAAGCTCGCGAACGCCCTGCTCGAACGCGAGACCATCTCCGGCGCGGACATCCGCAAGCTGCTGGACCTCCCGCCCGAAGAAGAGGCCGCTCCCGTGCTTTCCGGCGACGCGTCCAAGCCCGCCGCGGACAACGGCGCTTCCGCTTCCGACAAGAAGGACGACGGCGGCGATCCGCCCAAGTCCGATAACACCATTATTTCCGTGAAGACGTTCTGACCCGGGAGCGTCCGCATGACGGCCGAAACTCTCGCACCCCTGATCCGCGTCAACGAATCGGGGGTGTTTTTGTCGTGCCACGTCCAGCCCGGCGCGAAACGCACCGCGGTCGCCGGCGTCTACGGCACGTCCCTCAAGATTTCGCTCGCCGCGCCCCCGGTTGACGGCAAGGCGAACAAGGAACTGTGCGTGTTCCTGGCGAAGAAGCTGAAGCTGCCGAAAAGCGCCGTGTCGCTGGTCTCCGGCCAGACCTCGCGCGACAAAGTCGTTTTCCTGCCGGGCGTCACGGCGGACGCACTCGCCGCCGCATTGGAGTGAGCCATGCCGCAGAACGCCCCCTACGCACCATTCAGACGGCTCCCGCAAGGCTCCCGTATTCTGTTGGCGTTCAGCGGTGGGGTAGATTCCGCCGTCGCCGCCGTCCTCGCGCTCCGCGCGGGCTATCAGGTCACGGGCGTCCACATGACGCTTCTCCCCGGCGGGGAGGATCCCCGGCGCAAAGCAGAAGAAACCGCCGCGAAACTCGGGATTAATCTCGTTCACGCGGACTGCTCGAAGGAGTTCGAACGATCCGTTTTGCGTCCAAGCTGGGATATGTACAAATCCGGGTATACGCCGAATCCGTGTGCCATCTGCAATCCCAGGGTCAAGTTCGGCGCGCTCATGCCGCTGATGGAACAGCACGCCTGCACGGCGTTCGCCACGGGGCATTATGCAAAAGCCATTGACGCCGAAAACGGCAGGACCACCCTCGCCCGCGGCTCCTACCGTGAGAAGGACCAGTCGTATTTCCTCTTCGGACTCTCGCAGGAACAGCTCGCGCGCATCGTCTTTCCGCTCGGCGGCATGACGAAACCCGAGGTGCGCGAAATCGCCCGCGAACTCGGACTCCCGAACGCCGAATCGAAGGAAAGCCAGGATGCCTGCTTCATGCCGCCGGACAAGACCGCCGCCGAGTTCCTGCACGAGCATTTCGGCGAAACCGTGCCCGGCGGAACGTTCGTCTCCGCCCCGGACGGGCGCACCCTCGGGCGGCACGACGGCATCTACGCGTACACGATCGGACAGAGGAAAGGCACGGGCGTGGCGATGGGCGTCCCGGCATGGGTCAGCCGCATCGACGCGGCAGAAAACAAAGTCTGGCTTACGACGAACCCGGACGACCTGCTGCGCGACGCGCTCGTGCTGCCGTGTGCCCACTGGATCACGAAGCCAGCTGAAGCCGTCGAATTCCACGCGCAGGTACAGATACGGTACCGTTCGCGTCCCGCGGACGCCTCGGTCCTGCTCTCGCCGAACGGCGTTGTCTTTATTAAGTTTGATACGCCGCAACGGGCGGTCACGCCCGGACAGGCCGCCGTCATCTACAACGGGGAAATACTTCTCGGCGGCGGCTGGATCCCTTGATGCGCTGAAAAATACGCCTGTCCCCCCTCCCGCTCAAAAAAAGAAAAAAGATGGATTACGCCTGCTGTTTGGTTTCAGGCGTATCGCTGCTGACCGCGATCACGGCGGCACGTCCCAGGACATCCGACGGCGTGCGGGCCAACACCACGACGCGGCGTTCTCCGTCGACCACGAATTCGCGTACGATCGTTCTGCCCGTATCGAACGCCTCGCGCACGGCCTTGCCCGCATCGATATCCTGAAGCCACGGCACGGAATTGATGTTCCGCCATGGGATTTCACCCGTCTGCGTCATCTCGCCGTACTGCATGTGATAGTCGATGATGCGGCCCTCGCGGTCCGTCACCAGCACGCGCACCGGCAGGGATTCATAGATCCTTTCCGACAGGACGCGTCTTCTGCGGCGCGCGCGGATGGAAAGCAGGGTGACCGCGGTCAGGCCGAACAGCACGGCGGCATTCGCCGCGAGCAGGGCAAAGATGCGCTTTTTCGTCCAGGTGGGGTATATCCTCATTTGCGGCGCTTTTTTGGTCGTCGTGTTCGCCACGATCACGTTTTCCGGGAAACCGGACAGCAAATCAATGCCGTAGCGTTTCTGCGCCGCCTCGTTGAGCCAGAGGTCGTCGCTCTCCGCGATGGTCGCCGGAACATTTTTCCTCGACAGATACAGCGAATCCTTGCTCAACTCTTCCAGCAGGTCGGCGGCCTGGAGCGCGAGCTTGTTCATGGAGCGGCAGAACCCGCCGACCTCATTCTTCCGCACGGGCGGCGTATCCGAGAAGACCGGGCACGCGTCGAAGTTGTCGGGCAGCCATTCCACGGGGTCTTCGCCGTGCTCGATCGAGGAGAGCGACACGATGACCGTGTCCGGCTGGATCTCTGCTTTGAGATCCGCCGCGAACTTGTTTTTCAACTCCTTGATGTCCGCCTCGGTCACGTCACGTATCGGGATTTCCGGGATCAGGAGAGTCTTCAGCGTCTTTCCCGGGCCGAGCTTCGACAGATATGCGGTCTCCTGCTCCTCGTTCCAGATATTGCCGGGGGCCAGCAGGACGACCTTCTTCGTCTTCGGGAACACCGACAGCGCCAGCTCCGTGTTCGGCCACGGGTCGACCGGATGCAGGATCGCGAACGCATTGGGAAACAGCGCGGGGTCGGTCTTGTCGCCTTCGGTCTGCGGCTCGCGGACCGATTCGTCGAATGACGATACCCCGGCGAACAGGAAGACCATATCGTCCCGTTTCGGTTCACCCCTTCGGTTGTAGTTCCGGGCAAAGCTGTTTAACTCGGATGTTATTTTGTCCGAGGCGACCACGATCAGCGCTTCGAATCCCTGCCAGTTCTGTCCCCCAAGCAAGGGTAGAAGCTGCTCAAGGGCCCACGCGCGTTCGGATGTCGTGTTGTACAGTTGGCGGATCATCTGCACATCCACTGCTTCGAGGAACCACGGATTGGAGTAAAACACGCGTTCGGAGGAATACTCAGCCGATTTCCGCACGAGCTCGCGATAGTCCTCCTGATGGCGGAGCCTCGCCTCTTCCAGCCCGTCGAGGAAGGCGTCGCGGTCCTCCTTCGAGGTTTCGGCGGAGAACAGCACCAGGACTTTCCCGAATCGTGGCGGAATCGGCTTCGATTCCTGGGCATTTGCCTCCGTCCCGATGAAAAAAAACGTCCACACCGTGAACAGCGCGGCACAAAACAAAAACAGTTTGAAAAGCAGGCGTTTCAAATCCATTCTCCAGAACAGCATTCGGAATTCCGGTATTCCAATCATATCCAAAGAATATTATACAGCCGAATCCGTGTAAAATCAAGCAGAACGGACTATTTTTCAGGGAAAAAAGAGAAGAAAATCACGGCTTCGCCGCGGGCTCCGGCTTTTTCTCTTTCGCCTTGTCATCCTTTTTGGAGATGTAGATGTCTTTTTCCTTCAGCGCTGCGTCCATCGGAGACACGTCGGACTCCTTGAAGAGCTCCGCGATCGGGAGATTGTTCTGCTTCGCAAGCAGGGCGAACGCCTTCGCATAGAACAGCGCGCCGCGGAAACAGATGTGGCAACGGTCGGACTTGCCTTCGGGGTAGTTCGGGTAGTCGCCGGGATTCAATACCAGATACAGCGAGGTGCCCTTCTTCTCCCCGGCGGCGTTCAGCTCCTTGTCCGCATACGCATAGAGGTCGACCAGATCGCATTTCGTCTCGGCGGCCACCTCGCGCGCGGATTTTAGGTACGGATCCAGGAATCCGGCGGGCTTCAGCGAGCCGTTTTCCAGGTAGATGCCGAATGGGATGGACGTGGCGATCACGGGGATGCCGCCCGCCTTTCGCACTTCCTCCACGAACCCCTTCATGTTCTCCTTGTATTCGGTCCGCGGATCGGTGTAGCGTTCCGGCTTGTCCTTCGTGCCGTCGTTGTGCCCGAACTGAATGATCACGAAGTCGCCCTTTTTGACCTCGCGGAGCAGCCCTTCCCAGCGTTTTTCCGACTTGAAGCTCTTCGTGGAACGCCCGCCGATGGCGCGGTTCTTCACGGTCACGCCGTCCTTCACGAGCTCCTGCATGCGCTGTCCCCAGCCCTGCTGCGGCGCCGCGTTGCCGCGGTAGGTCATCATGGTGGAGTCGCCCGCCATATGGATGTCGGCGGCGGCGAGGGTGAACACGGCGGAAGCGAAGACGGCGGCAAGCAGTTTTTTCATGGGGAAACTCCTGGAACGGAAACGGGATTGAACGGTTTATCCGATACCATACACCGGAAACGGCTGAAATACAAACCCCAGCCGGAAAAAAGCCACGAAAAAACCGGGAAGGCGCTGTGCCTTCCCGGTTCGGATATCAATGCGGAACCATGATCGGTTCCGCTCAAATCGTTTTCAGCCGATCAATACTTGCGGCCGTCGACGACTTCCTGCGTGATGTTCTTGGAGTCGAACACACCTTCCTGCGAGGGGATGCGGGCGGGAACGGTCTCGCCGGCGTGGATCTTTTCGACCACGTCGAAGAGCTGGGCGCCGATGAGCGGGTTGCACTCGACCGTGCAGTTCGCCTTGCCGGCGAGGATGGCTTCGAACATGGTCTTGACGCCGTCGATGGAGATGATGATGATGTCCTTGCCGGGCTTCTTGCCGGCTTCTTCGATGGCCTGGATCGCGCCGAGCGCCATGTCGTCGTTGTGGGCGAAGAGGACCTGGATCTGGTCGGCTTCAGGGGACTTCAGGAACGATTCCATGACTTCCTTGCCTTTGGCGCGCGTGAAATCGCCGCTCTGGGACTTGATGATCTTGATGCCGGGGTGATCCTTGATGATCTCCTCGAAGCCTTTCTTGCGGTCGATGGCGGGGGCGGAGCCGACGGTGCCGACGAGCTCGGCGACGTTGGCGTTTTCGCCGACGTTTTCAAGGACCCAGCGGGCGGCTCGGCGGCCTTCTTCCACGAAGTCGGAACCGATGAAGCTCACATAGAGGCCTTCCTCAGAAACGTCGACGGCGCGGTCGAAGAGGACGACCGGAATGCCGGCTTCCTTGGCTTCCTTCAGGACGTCTTCGAAACCGGTGGCGACGACGGGGGAGAAGGAGATCACGTCCACGCCCTTGCTGATGAAGTTGCGGATGGCCTTGATCTGGTTTTCCTGCTTCTGCTGGGCGTCGGAGAACGTCAGCTCGATGTTTTCGCGCTTGGCGGCCTCGCCCTTGATGGATTCGGTGCTGGCCTTGCGCCAGTCGGATTCCGCGCCGACCTGGGAGAAGCCGACTTTGATCTTGTCGCTGTCGCTCTTGGAGCATCCGGTGACGAGGAGCGTCGCGGCCGCGGCGGCCATGATGACGGTTGCAAACTTTTTCATGTTGCTTGCCTTTCTTTGGGTTGTTGTTAGGAAAAAGTTATTGGGATTTCGATTTGGATTTGGAGATCTTCGTGATGAGGTTCTGCATGAAGATGAACGCAAGCACCAGGAGGCCGACGATGATGCGCGTCCACCAGGAGTTGATGCGTCCGTCGAACACGATCAGCGTCTGGATCAGGCCGAGCACCAGCACGCCGAAGAGCGAGCCGAAGACGTAGCCGACGCCGCCGGTCAGCAGCGTGCCGCCGATCACGACCGCGGCGATGGCGTCCATTTCCAGTCCGACGCAGTTCAGCGGGTTGCCCGCCTTCAGGTAGATGGCGTAGACCACGCCCGCGAGCGCGGAGCAGAACCCGGCGATCGTGTAGGTCATGATCTTGGTGCGGCCGACCGGGATGCCCATCAGGGTCGCGGCGAGCTCGTTGTCGCCGATGGCGTAGATGCTGCGTCCGGCGCGGGTGCGCTGGGAGAAGAAGATCGCCATGATCAGCACCACGATGTACACGATCACGATGAAGCGGAGGTTCATGCCCTTGCCGAGCTTGATCGTCAGGTCGTTCTGGATGAAGTTGAACACCGGGTCGTTCTTGATGCCGATGGATTCCTCGCTCACGATGAAGCCGCAGCCGCGGATGAAGAACATGCCGGCGAGCGTCACGAGGAACGGCGGC
>JBGUKB010000017.1:0-5115 GCA_045114235.1 Victivallales bacterium | reverse complement strand
AAATGGCGGAGAGAGGGGGATTCGAACCCCCGGTAGAGTTTGACCCCTACGACGGTTTAGCAAACCGTTCCTTTCGGCCACTCAGGCATCTCTCCGCTTCAGTTCAAAATGTGTTTTATACTATACTCCGTTTTCGGGTAAAATCAAGGCGGATTGCCAAAAAAAAGCCAAAAATGAATGTGCGTGATGATCCCGTCAGGCAAAATTTTTCTGGATGAACGGCTGTTTCCCGGTTCGCGGCGCGGATCCGATCCGCAGTCCTTTGTTTCCGTTCCCGGCCGATCAAAAAACAGCACACCCGGAACGCGGATGTGCTGTTCGAATGTCCGATCGGGGAGCGGGCGGCTCCCCGTGCCGGAAGATTACTTGCAGTATTTCTCGAGGTAGGGACGGATGGCGTCGGCCCAGATCTGATAGCCCTTGGCGGTCGGATGCAGGAAGTCCGCCATGATGTCGCGCTCGAGGACGCCGGTCGGGGTCAGGAACTTCGGGCCGAGGTCTTCGTAGAAGACGGTCTTGTTGTCGGCGAAGCCCTTGATGATCTCGTTGGTGGCGGCGATCTTCGGGCGGTTCTGGTCGTTGGGCGTGTTGCCCGCCGGGAAGATGCCGAGGAGCAGGATCTTGGCGTTCGGCGCCTTTTCCTGAATGGCTTTCACGCAGAGGCGGATGCCTTCGGCGGTTGCGACCGGGCCGCCCTGGTTCCAGCCGAAGTTGTTCACGCCGATCAGGAGCATGACGAGCTGCGGATCGATCTTGGAGAAGATGTCGGTCTTCTCGATCACGTACAGACAGTTCTGCGTGCGGTCGCCGGCGAAACCGAGGTCCAGCGGGTGATACTTGGCGAATTCGGCGTCCATGACGCTTTTTCCGGCCTGTTCCCAGAAATGCGTGATGGAGTCGCCGACCATGACGAACTTGATGTCCTTGCCTTCCTTTTCGGCCTGGGCGGTCTTTTCCTGGATGCGCTGGACGTAGTTCCGGCTGAGTTCGGGCGTGGTCACGCGGGTGTATCCGAAATCCTGTTCCGCGCCGGGCACGGGCGAATCCAGCGTGGAGGCGACTTCGGGTTCGGTGGCGCAGGCCGCGAGGAGCAGAGCTGCGACCGCGGCGGCGAAGAATGAGAGAATGTGTTTCATAATGGAAAGCCTTAATAAAAATAGGACCTATAGGTCATATAAGTCCTATTTTTTGTGGTTAAGTGTAACTGTCGAAATCTCACTTGATGCCGTGCTGGTCGGCGAACGCCTTGATGGATTCTCCCCAGATCTTGTAGCCGGGCTCCGCCGGATGCAGGCGGTCGAAGTTCATCACGCCCTGGATGAGGTTGCCCTGTTCGTCGGTGAACTTCGGGGTGAGGTCTTCGTAGAAGACGGTCTTGCCGTCGGCGAAGTCCTTGATGATCTCGTTGGTGGCGGCGCACTTGTCGCCGAGGCCGTCGCCGCGCGGGAAGATGCCGTAGAGCAGGATCTTGGCGTTCGGGGCCTTTTCCTTGATCGCGAGGACGATCAGGCGGATGGCTTCGGCGGTCGCGACGGGTTCGGACTCGTGCATGCCGAAGTTGTTCGTGCCGATCATGACCGTGACGAGCTGCGGGTCGATGAGCTCGAAGATGCCTTCGTTCTTGACCACGTGGAGGATGTTCTCGGTGCGGTCGCCGGAGAACCCGAGGTTCAGCGGATGATACACGGCGAGTTTGCTCCAGCTGTTCTCGCTGGGCTGGGCCTGCTGTCCCTGTCCGCCGGCGCCAGGTGCTCCGCCGCCGAAGCCGCCGAATCCGCCGCCGAAACCGCCGAAGCCTCCGAAACCGCCGAATCCGCCGCCGAAACCGCCGCCTTCCCAGAAATGGGTGATGGAGTCGCCGACGAGCACGAGCTTGATGTCCTTGCCTTCCTTCTCGGCCTGCTGTTTCTTCTCAGCGATGCGCTGGACGAAGTTCTGGCTGAGGGCGGGCGTGGTGACCTTTGCATATCCGGGGTCCTGATCCGCGCCGGGCACGGGCTCGTAGAGCTTGGAGTTGCAGGCATCGCCGGAGGATGCGCATGCGGCGAGGACGGCGAGCGTGGCCGCCGCGACGAACGAGGAAAGAATACGTTTCATACTGATTCCTTCAGTTTTTGGGGTGAATGCTTGAAAATAATGAGGTGTTATAAACTATTTTACGTTAATATAACCTGCGGGATGCGAAAATCAATCCCCCCGGCGCGTTTTTTTCGGCATTTGTCCGTCATTTCCTAAAATAGTTTGAATGGAGGGAATCAACGTGATGCTGCTGTTTCCGGCGATCCGGATGCCCCGGGACGGAGGATTTCCCCTTTTTCGCATATGTCGGCTGTAGAATATGTGTAAGCCGCTGATAATAAAATGGTGCCGAAGGTGGGACTTGAACCCACACGCCATCACTGGCGCCAGATTTTGAGTCTAGTGCGTCTGCCATTTCGCCACTTCGGCACGTCAGATGATTTGCGTTTCGTCCGGGCTGTCCGTCCGGGGCGTCGAACCGCTGTCCTGCAGGGCAGGGACGGGACGCCTTACGCAAATAGCATATTCAATACAATACCCCGTTTTTCGCAAAAAATCAAGCTCAAAAAGTGAAAAAGGCGAAAAATGAGATCAAAACGAATCGGGTCGTTGTGTTTTGCTCAGCCGCGGTCTGCGCGGCGTTTGTTCTGCGCTGCGACCTTCTTCTTGAAGTTCGCCTTCGTCTTAGCGGACTTGGCCTGTTTTGCGTTGGCGAACTTCTTCTTTGCGTTCTTGGAACTTCCGGCGTGGTTGACGACCTCGGAAAGGTCGCGGCGGTCGCGTTCCTGCAGGACGATGCGGATGGGGACGCCGACGAGGTTGAAGGCGTTGCGGAAGTAGTTGGAGAGATACGCCTTGTAGCTGTCGGCGCAGTATTCGCGCTTGTTGATGAATAGGATGAAGTGCGGCGGCGCGGTCTCGGTCATGGTGCCGTAGTAGATCTTCAGCGGCTTGAGCCCGACGACCGGGGGCGCGGTGCGCGTGGTGGCGTCCTGGATCACGCGGTTCAGCATGGCGGTGGAGATGCGCGCGGAGAGCTGGGCGCGGACCTGCGCGATGAGGTCGAAGAGAACGGAGAGGTTTTCGCCGGTGAGGGCGGAGACGAAGACGAGCGGGGCGTAGCTCATTTTCGGCAGGGATGCGCGGAATTCGCGGATGAGCTCTTCGCGCGGCATTTTTTCGGGGCGGATGTCCCATTTGTTGACGACGAGGATGCAGCCTTTGCCGGATTCCTCGATCATGCGCGCGATGGTCTTGTCCTGCGAGGTCGCCTCGCCTTTGTCCGCCTCGACCACGAAAAGCACGATGTCGCAGGTGTCGAGCGAGTGCTGGGCGCGCATCATGCTGTACTGCTCGACCGCGCCGTCGACCTTGGATTTCTTGCGGAGCCCGGCGGTGTCGACGAGCACGGCGCGGACGGTCTCGCTGTCGGAACATTTCAGCTCGAATTCGACGTCGATGGAGTCGCGCGTGGTTCCCGCCACGTCGCTGACGATCACGCGGTCCTTGCCGATGAGGCGGTTCACGAGGGAGGACTTGCCGACGTTGGGGCGTCCGAGGACGGCGATCTTCAGCACGTGCGCGGCGAGTTCGGCGTCGGAGGGTTCGATGCCGGAGAGCGCATCCTCCAGCACGTCTTCGATGCCGCGCTTGTGGAGACATGAGACGGGGTGGATGTGCTCGAATCCGAGCGTGTGGAAATCGTCCGCGAGGAGCGCGTCCGCATGGTTGTCCGCCTTGTTCGCGATCAGGTAGACGGGCTTGCCGCAGGCGCGGAGCCGGTCGGCGATGCCGTGGTCGAGCGGAAGAAGCCCCGCCTGGACGTCCACGACGAACAGAATGGCGGCGGCGTCTTCGATGGCGGCTGCGACCTGTTCGGCGATGAGCTTGTCCCACTTGCCGACCGAGTTCGTCTCGTTCTCGAACATGCCGAGTCCGCCTGTGTCGATGAGGTTGAAACGGCGTCCGTGCCAGACCCCGGACGCGCTCACGCGGTCGCGCGTGACGCCGCAGTCGAAGTGCACGATTGCCTGGCGGCGTCCGAGGATGGCGTTGAAGAGGGAGGATTTGCCGACGTTGGGGCGTCCCACGATGGCGAGGGAGGGGAGCTCCATGTGCGCGCAGGAGTCGATGAAGGACGCGGACACGGGTTCGGCGTCGTCGCGGCGGGGCTGCCTGTGCGGTCTGGATTTCGGGATGCGTTTGCCTTTCATGGGAAACTCCTTTCAACGTTCGGAAACAAGGCGGATGGAAAATGGTTCGCGGCACCGTGTGGATTCTGATTCCGAGGCGGGGTATGCCGCCGGAATGTTCGCGCACGATGCCGCGGTTTTATGTGCGGACCCCGTTCCGCTCAAAAGAGAGGGCAGAGGCCGCACGAATGGCCGATTATTTCTTCTTGGCGGCCTTCTTCGCCGGAGCGGCTTTCTTCGCCGGAGCAGCCTTCTTGGCAGCAGCCTTGACCGGAGCAGCCTTCTTGGCTCCCTTGCTGCCGGACATAGCCTGGGCGACCGCGACCGCGACGTCGACGGAAGCGCCGACCATCGGGTTGTTGCCCATGCCGATGAGGCCCATCATCTCGACGTGCGCCGGGACGGAGGAGGAACCCGCGAACTGGGCGTCGGAGTGCATGCGGCCCATGGTGTCGGTCATGCCGTAGCTGGCGGGACCGGCGGCCATGTTGTCCGGGTGCAGGGTGCGGCCGGTGCCGCCGCCGGACGCGACGGAGAAGAACGGCTTGCCGGCGGCAATGCGCTCTTTCTTGTAGGTGCCGATGACGGGATGCTGGAAGCGGGTCGGGTTGGTGGAGTTGCCGGTGATGGCGATGTCCACGCCTTCCTTCCACATGATGGCGACGCCTTCGCGGACGTCGTCGGCGCCGTAGCAGCGGACGGCTGCGCGCTCGCCCTTGGAGTAGGCGGTCTCGGAGACGATTTTGAGCTTGCCGGTGTAGTAGTCGAACTTGGTTTCGACGCTGGTGAAGCCGTTGATGCGGGAGATGATCTGGGCGGCGTCCTTGCCGAGGCCGTTCAGGATGACGCGGAGCGGGTTCTTGCGGACCTTGTTCGCGGACTTGGCGAGGCCGATCGCGCCTTC
>JBGUKB010000016.1:0-2415 GCA_045114235.1 Victivallales bacterium | reverse complement strand
GGGCCGTAGGGCTGGTCGGCGGTGGCGAGGCCGATGCGGTTGTTCGCGGGGAAGTAGAAGTAGTATTTGCCGTCCTTCACGTTGCAGTCGGGCGCCCACATGCTGTAGGAACGCGTGTTCACCCACGGCACGTAGGTCTGGTCCACGATCACGCCGTGGTCCACCCAGTCGACCAGGTTGTCGGAGGAGTACACGTGGTAGTCCGCCATGCAGAACCAATCCTTGCGGTTGTAGTCGTACGGCGCCGGGATGTCGTGCGAGGGGTACAGGTAGACGCGTCCGTTGAAGACGTGGGCGGAGGGGTCGGCCGTGAAGTTGTCCCGGATGATCGGGTTCTGGGCCAGGAGGGGCGCGGAGAGGAGCGTCAGCGCGCCTGCGAGGAAGCCGTAGGTTTGCGGTTTCATATACTTTTTTCCTGTTGGTTAGGGGTTGAAAAGCGGAAGCAAAAGAGCCGTGTCCGCGTGATGGCGCGGATGCTTTTCTGGTTTCAATACTATACTGCGAAGCATGGGAAAATACAATCCCCCGATACGCGAATATATGATTGAAAGCATGTACTTTTTTGCAAATGGTCGAAAAGCGTGTGCCCGGAGTTCGCCGGTATGGTCGGAACGCGGATTCAAGGTTTGGGGCAGGCGAACGCCTGCACTGACTAGAGCCTTGCTTTGCAACGCCACATTGATCTCAGGTGCGTTGCAAGTCGCGCCGCTCTGCAAACGTCAGGGCGGCGCGGTTTCCTTTCCCATCCGCTCTTTCGGCGGAAAAAAGGGCGGATTTCCTTTGGAAAGCAGTTGAAAATTGGCGGTTTGTGTGGTATATTATATGATTTAGAATTTATCCGAAAACACGATCGTTCATCACACATACTCAACCCCATACCCCAAACAGGAGAACACCTAAATGAACTTAGGCAGTCTGATTCTCGATGGCCTGGAAGCCATGGCCCTCGGAATGCTCTGGGTCTTCTGCTTCCTCTCCATCATGATCGTATGCATGAAGCTGATGTCGAAAGCGCTGGCCCCCTTCTCGAACTTCCTCGAACCGGCCCCGCCGGCTCCGAAAAAGAAAAAAGCGTCCGGCGCAAAGGCCGGGGCCCTTTCTCCCGAAGACCGGGTCCGCGCGCTGGCGGCGATCGAAGCCGTCAAGCTCTACCGCGCAGGGAAATGAACGTCTGAACACAAACAACATTTATTCATATTCAACATAAAAGGCAACCCCTTATGAAAAAAATCAAATTCATGGACTGCTCCTTCCGCGACGGATTCCAGTCCTGCCTCGGCGCCCGCGTCAAAACCGATGACTTCCTTCCCGCCCTCGACGCGGCGGTGAAGGCCGGCATCAACTACATCGAAATCGGCGGCGGCGCCCGTTTCCAGGCCCTCTATTTCTACTGCCAGGAAGACGCGTTCGAAATGATGGACAAGTGGCGCGCCACGGTCGGTCCGGACGTGAACCTGCAGACCCTCTCCCGCGGCGTGAACGTGGTCGGCCTTTCCTCCCAGTCCACCGACATCATCCAGCTCCACGCGAAGATGTTCAAGAAACACGGCATCACCACGATCCGCAACTTCGACGCCCTGAACGACGTCCGCAACCTTGACGTTTCCGGCCGCGCCATCGCCGCGAACGGCCTGAAGCACCAGATCACCATCACCATGATGGGCCTGGCGCCCGGGCTCAACGAACCCTACGCGCACACCCCGAAGTTCTACGAAGACCGCCTGAACGAGATCATCAAGTCCGGCATCCCGTTCGACAGCCTCGCGTTCAAGGACGCTTCCGGCACCTCCACCCCGCAGACCGTGTTCGACACGATCAAGGCCGCCCGCGCCATCCTCGACAAGGAATACGGCGTCGGCGCGAAGGAGATCCAGTTCCACACGCATGACACCGCCGGCATGGCCGTCGCCTGCAACTGGGCCGCCATCACCGCCGGCGCGGACGTGATCGACCTCGCCATGGCCCCGCTCTCCGGCGGTACCTGCGAGACCGACATCCTCACCATGTACCACCGCCTCCGCGGCACCGACTATACGCTCGACATCGACCCGGACAAGATCCTCAAGGTCGAAAAGATCTTCAAGCAGTGCCTCAGCAAGTACTTCATGCCGCCCGAGTCCATGCAGGTCTCCCCCGAGATCATCTTCAGCCCGATGCCCGGCGGCGCGCTCACTGCCAACACCCAGATGATGCGCGACAACAACTGCCTCGACAAGTACGACGCCTGCATCGAAGAGATGCGCGAAGTCGTCGCCCGCGGCGGGTTCGGCACCTCCGTCACCCCCGTCTCCCAGTTCTACTTCCAGCAGGCGTTCCGCAACGCCGTCATGGGCAAGAACGCCGACGGCTCCTGGAAGCTCGACCCGAACGGCTACGGCAAGATGGTCCTCGGCTACTTCGGCAAGACCCCGGTCG
>JBGUKB010000015.1:0-12687 GCA_045114235.1 Victivallales bacterium | reverse complement strand
CGCGATGTCCCCGGAGCAGACGCTCGACACGACGAAGGCCGACGCCCGGACGGATTTCTTCAGTCTGTCGTCCATGGTCTACGAACTGTTGAGCGGACGGTCGCGCTTTCCGCACGCAGGATTGAAGGAAACGGGAAAGCTCATCCGTGAAAGCCGCCCGGAGGGACTGATGCGCGATCTGCAGCCGTTCGCCACGATGGATTTCGTCCGGCTGCTCGGATGGATGGCGGAACCCGACCGGAGAAACCGCCCCCCCGATGCGGATGCCGTTTTGGACGAGTTGGGTTCTCTCCTGCTGCCCGACGCACCCTTATCGCGCCCGGAAACGCCGGAAAAAGAGATCCCGGCGGAGTGAACCGGATTCCGACAGACAGGCGGGGAGCTTCCCGCGCGCCAGCATCTTGATCTCTTTGTCGGAGAGCCGCAGCAGGACCGGCATCGGACGCAGGCCGAGTTCGCGAAGATTCGCTGCCGCCGACCGGATGCGCGCCGACAGCTGGCGTTCCCGGAGAAGCACCAGAAGCGGGAGGATCAGAAACGCCGGGTTCAGGACCGAGAACGTCAGGCCGCAGAAGAACAGGACGGGGATGTACCACTTGCGGAAAAAGTTGCCCGCCACGCGGCGGAAGTGCGATTTGTGAACCTGGCAGGGGAAATGTTCGTCGTACGCCTCGGAAGTAAAATCCGCCCGGACAGCATGGACCATTTCGTGAGCGAGCGTTTCGGCGGCGTCGTAGCCGCGGTGGCGGGTCTTCGTCCGGAACGCCCCGGACAGGAAGATCACCGGAGCCCACGGCCCTTCATCCGTACAATAAATGGCCGTGACGCCTGCGGAAAAGTGCCCCGTTTCCCGCGTGGAGAGGTACGCCGGGACCCACGACGGACGGATGCCGTACAGATCGGATACGATCTGCTCCGCCTTCTCGCGGATGCCGGGTGGAAGCTCCGCCGCGTCCGGCGGCAGTTCGGGTTCGCCCGCGGGAAGTTCGAGGTGGAGCTCCTGCCGCTTTTTCTCGATTCCGGACCGGAACTCCTCCGGAGACGCGTCAACCGGTCTGAGCAGAAACCCCAGCTCGTCCGCGCGGCACAGCCAGTCCAGCGGATCGCCGGGATCGTTCGGGATGTCGGGGATCGCGAGTTTCACGGGATGGGCAGGGAAATGACGGTTACGATCCGCTGGTACAGGTACACCACGGACTTGCCGAGCGCCCCGAACCCGCCGGAGAGCCAGTTGTTGGAATAGACGGCGGCCGACGCGGCGAAGACCAGCGGCAGAATGGAGCAAACGAGAAGCGTGTACTCCAGGAGGACGGCGTGTCGTTTCCGCGCTTTCATCATTCCAGGTTCCTGACCCAGTTGAAGAGCGGATCGCCGGGGATGCCGTTTTTGATCACATACGCCTTGATCTGTTCCGACTTCGATTCGTCCATCGGGTCGTACGAGTAGATGTAGGTCTGCTGTTCCAGGCGGAATTTGCGCCATTCCTCGCCGAACGCCTGCATCTGCGCCGGGATGTCCGGTCCGCCCGGGGCGAAGAAGAAATACGCCGTTTTCGCGAGGAAATACTGACGGTTGTTCTTGTTGTTCCGGGCGGCGATGTTCGAGCAGGCGCGCAGGACGGCTTCCCGCGTGTCCAGGATCGCCTTGTAATACTCCTTGGTCTGCAGGATTTTGCCGTGCATCATCCAGTCGTTCTGGGGCAGATTGCACCAGAGCAGCGCCTCGAAGACCTTTCGGTACATGTCCTTCAGGCGGATGCACAGCGGGATGTACTCCATGTCCGCGAGCAGGTCGGACGCGTAAAGGTTGTTGGCGGAATGGACCGTCTGCTGCAGGACCTCGTAGAAATAGCGTTCTCCGAAGAGCTTTTCATATTCCGCCGAGACGACGCGGGTCCCGGAAGAAGAAAGATCAGCGAGCGAGAAGACGCGCTCCAGCAGCGCTTCGTCGGAGAAGACCGCGATCTCTTCGGGCATCCTGCCCGGTTCGAGGCGGTATATTTCGAGCGACTCCAGCAGCCCCCACAACTGGTCCCGTCCGCGGAACTGGGACAGAAGGCGCTCCTCCATGCGTTCCCGGAGCTTGTACAGCTGCGGGATCGTGATGCACTCGTCCGAGGAAATGAGCTTGACGACGCGAAGCCCGTCCAGCCGCATGTCGAACAGCGCCTGATCGTTCTCGTCCAGAGATTTGAGGTTGTCCCGGATGGTCTTCATCCGGTTCGACAGGTCGCGCTTGTACACTTTCAGGATGCCGGAGATATCTCTTCCGTCGTTGCTCAGGAAATCGACGAACTCGGTCAGCTGCTTCGAATCCCCGTTGGCGGACAGCTCGTTCAGCTTCGACTCGATCTCCCCGAGCAGGCCGCAGTCGTTCTCCAGATCCGACAGCTGATGCAGAATCGCCTGATAGAGCGGCTGCAGATACTCCGGAACGGTCGCCGGCTCGGCGTCCAGCTCCTCCTTCAACCGCTTCTGCACGGGCTGCATCTCCCTCCATTTCCCCTTCAGGTCGTCGACGGTCGTATCCAGGGACGTCACCATGTTGCGCAGGGAAAGCTGGGTGTCCAGCAGATTCTTTTCCTCCTGGACCTGGCGCTGAATAACGGGCGTTTGGGGATCCGCCTGATTCCAGGCATCCTGATTTTCTATTTCGAGCTTTCCGAAACATTCCGCGGCGTTGTTCCACTGGCTGTCCTTCAAATAGTTCCGGAACGAAAGAAGGGCGTTATAGGTCTTTTCGTAGGTCGGGATGCTGGTGGCGTAGTCCCGGTATTGTTTCTCGTAGCGCTGGAAACCTTTGGATTCCGGCATCTTGTTCAGGATGCGCGTCGCCGCGCCGTAATTGTTCTGTTTAAGGTAGTAGTCGATCACGTCGATCACGGTTTCCGTCTTCGGCGACATCATGTAATACAGTCCGAAGAGACCGGCGACCAGAAGCAGCGTAAAGATCAGGATCAGGAGTTTTTTCCAGAAGTGGGTTCGCGTGTGCACGACATTCCGGTCGAGGAAGGCGTAATCGAAGCAGGCGAAGGCTATCTCGTCCAGGTCCATCAGCATGCGTTCCTGGCGTTTCAGCCGTTCCCCGTTGACGAACGTGCCGTTGGAGCTCCCCATGTCGCGCAGCCAGGTCTCGCCGTTCTCCGCGATCCTGATCTCCGCATGGTATCTGGATACGACGTCGGATTTCAGGACCAGGTCGTTGTCCGCCGCGGAGCCGATCCGGAACGGGCTTTTCTCCAGCCGGATCATTTCGCCGTTCCGTTCGCCGCCATGGGTTTCCAGGCGATGCACGTCGCAGGGAACGCGTGCGGATTCCATGGCGGATTTGACGAATATCTCGGAATCGCCGATGGAGGCCCGGTCGTTCTTCTTCAGAACCGTCGAGGAAACCGTTTCCCCGTGGAAATGGATCCGGTTCTTTTCGCATGCGGTCAGCTTCACGCCGTTCTGCACGATGTGCAGTTTCGCGTGGTGGTCTCCGCAGGAACGGTCGTTTTCCGGGATGACCAGGTCGTTGTCCTCCGCCCGTCCGACGGTCAGGACTTTGTCCGGATCGTCCATCAGGAACGTCTGGACGAGTTTGCCGCGGCAGCGGATTTCAAGAGAATAGCCGACGCCCCGTTTCCGGGGGTTCCGTCCATTGTCTTCCGGTTCGTTCGGTTGTTTTTTTGAATGGAAAAGAGTCATTCGTCGATTGTCCAGATGTTGTGCAGGATTCTGTAATGCCGATAGTCATCGGGCGTCGGGAATTTGGACAGAGATGAGTTGAGGACATTTTTCATCATGTGCCAGTTCTCGTCCTGTTCGTAATGCTGATGGGCCAGGCACGCCTGCGCATACCAGAGCGCCTGACGTTCACGAAATTCAGCCAAGAGCTCCAGGGCATCACTCATCATGTCCTCGTCGTTCGCCTTTCCTGAAAGCGAAAGCAGAAGGGCGAATTCCTTTGTGACCTCCGGCCAGTCGGTGATCGCGGCATTGTTCATCATCCATTTTGACAGAAGAGAACGGTAAAGCTCCGTTTTGGAAGCGTTCTCCGGGATCTCCTCCGGGATCTCCCAGTAACTGTTCGCTGCATCCGGCGAAGCGACGAAGCAGCCGTAATTGGTCACGACTTGTTCCGCTCGCCAGTAATGCTGGACCGGAACCTCGCGCGTGAGGATGATCTCCTGGTCGTGATAACGCATATAGCAGACGAATCCCTGCCATTGCATGACATCATCGGTCCGTTTATATTCCATCGCCTGATACGGGAAACCGCAGGTCGAGATCGCATAGAACTTGTCTTCCGGCGGACCGAGGAACGTGAATCCCTTATTTTCCTCCGCATCCTTGCGCCAGCGGCTGAAGCTCTTCTTGCGCGAAACGATGAAACCGTCCGGCACGGGATTCACTTCGAGTTTCAGATGGAACACGACGTCCAGGTTTTTGCCAAGAAGGGTCAGAACTTCGCAATTCGTCTCCGTCTTCTCGACTTTCGTCTGAGAGCAAGCCGGATAGTACATCATGAACTTTCCCTGAGGTTCCAGCTCAATACGGAACTCCTCGTCGTTGTATACGCCTGAAACTACTCCGGGCCAGGTCACGGGGTTTTCCAGCTGCAATTCGGAATAGAGGTAGCTTCCCCCGACGATCGCAAGCAGCATGACGATCCCGAAGGCGATCGTGAACTTCTTCCTGTTGGTCTGCTTCTGCGCGAAACGCCTCAGGTCGTCGAGTTCCTCCTGCGAAGCGTAACGGGTCTTGTCCTCGTTTTCCGCTCCGCCGGTCTCATCCGTCCCGTCGGCCGTGCCGTCCTCCGTCGGATCGTCGTCGCCGGGAGAGAACGGCGAAGGCAGCGTTACGGGGACGGTGCCTACCTCTTCCTCGGCATGGAAGACCAGTTTTTTCCCCAGACGCACGTCCGTCCCGGGGGCAAGCTCCGTTTGCAGGCCGGGCTCCAGCTGGTTGTCTCCGACGAACACGGATTCGGCGTGCGACTCCAGGATAAGCGCCGAGTCCGTTTCCCGGACATACAGGGAAGCATGCTTGATCTCGATGTCGTTTCCGCCGGGACGGATTCCCGCCGCAAGGGATTTCCCGATCATGAGCCCCTCGGAGGGAACGATGAAGGACCTGCCGGAAAGCTCTCCGCCGGTGAAATGGATCTTGTAATATTTCTGCATCATTTCGTCTCCTCAGAACAACGGAACGCCCGATTCCTTCATTTTCAGGAAGACGGGTGTAAGGATGATGATGAACACTGCCGGAAGGATGAAAAGCGCCATCGGGAGCAGCATCAGCGAGGGCGCGCGCTGCGCTTTGCATTCGGCGATGGAGAACCGGAGTTTCCGCATCTCCTCGCTCTGGATCTCCATCGTCTCCGCCAGCGATGCGCCGAGCTCGGTCCCCAGCACGACGGCGGAGGCAAACGACGTGAATTCCTTGAGCTGGATCCGCTCCGCCATGTTCTGAAGCGCGACCGTGCGGAGCACGCCGAGCTCCATTTCGCGGAGCATGATCCGGTATTCGTCGGTCAGCGGCCCTTCGAATCCCATCGTCACGTAGTAACGGATCGCCGCGCTGAAGTCCAGGCCGCCGCGCATCGCCGACGAGATCAGGTCGATGGAGAAGGGGATCGCCTGAAGGATCTTCGTCTGGCGCGTCTGAACCAGGTTGCCGACCGTGATCCCCGGCAGGAACCAACCGATGAAAACGCCGATCAGCCCGGCGACGGGGATGGCTCCCCGCTGATCCTGCCCTGCCACCATCCATGCGCCCGACGCGCCCAGCGCCCCCAGCAGGAACATCAGGAGCACCCGCGTTTCATAAATGAATTCAGGGGAGACGTCCAACCCCGCGTACTGGAGCTTCTTCCGCATGGCGCGGCATTGCGAGGGGAAAAACCTGCGGACCAAAATCCCGAACCCGAGCACGTCCAGGATCCTGGCCGGCGTTATGAGAAGCCGGAACAGAGGCGGGATATCCTCGTCCTGTTTCCTGTTTCCGCGCGATGCCGGGGCGTCGTTCCTGAACAGGACATGCACCGCCACGGGCAGGATCACCACGAGAAACGTCAGCAGATAAACGGCAGTATGGTTCATGTTACACCTTCACATCCACGATTGCCCGGATCACGAAATATCCGATGGTTTCCAACGTCAGCATGACCCCGATGGCGCACCATCCGATCAGCGTCTGCACCATCGGCAGCATCAGGTCGTTGTTGATGACGAACAGAAGCACAAACGCCAGCAGGGGCGCCAGGGACATGGCGAGCGCTTCGAACCGGCCCTGCGCCGTCAGTGCCCTCAGTTTCTGCTGGAACTCGATCCGTCCGCGGATCGTCTGCGTGATGCGCTGGAGGACATCCGCCAGGCTTCCGCCCGATTGCAGCGTCAGGCGGATCGACACGATCAGGAGCTGCAAATCCTCGCAGGGCAGACGGTCGTACATGCGCTGAAGCGCGTCCGGCAGTTCCATGCCGAGCCGGTATTCCCGCAGGACGATGTCCAGTTCCTCCTTGAGCGTTCCCTCGCTGCGCCGGGCAAAGACTTCCAGCGCCTGCGGCAATGCCTGTCCGGCGCGGAGTCCACTGGTCAGCCCCATGGAGAGATCGAGGATGCTTCCTTCGAAATCGCTTGCGCGTTTTTTCACCTTGCGGGAATAATACAGGACCGGCAGCACGAAGCCGAGGCCGAGCGCCAGCAGGCTGACCGGGATCAGCACGTAGACCATAAACACCTTGCAGAACAGCAGGACCGCGACGATGATCGCCATCAGAAGGGTGCCGATCGAGATCTGAATCTGCAGCAGGACCCGGGGCGCGACGAAATATCCGATGTCGTTGCGGTGTCCCCCGGCAGTCTTGTCTTTCACCTTGTGGTCGTAGTGCTCCATGCTGATCCCCTGGACCATTCCGACCGACAGGAAGATCAGCAGGAAGACCGCCGCGAAAACCAGCAGGTAGATACCGATCTTTTGCAGGATTGAGATATTGTCCATGGCGCCTCAGCTCTCCGGTACGAATACCGACATATCCAGCTGCAGGTCGCCGGATTGCCGGAGTTCATCGATGAAACGCGGGATGTTGCCGGTCGCCGTATGGTGTCCGACGACACGGAATTTCTCGTCGAAACCTTCCTGCTCGAAGTTGAAGATGTCCTGCATCAGGATGATGTCGTTCTCGCGCCCCGTGACCTCGCTGATCTTCACGATCTTGCGCGAGCCGTCCGGCAGGCGGGTCTGCTGGACGATCAGGTGGATCGCCGAGGCGATCTGTTCGCGGATCGCGGCGGACGGCAGTTCGAATCCCGCCATCATGACCATGTTTTCCAGGCGGGACAGCGCATCGCGCGGAGTGTTCGCGTGGCAGGTCGTCATGGAGCCGTCATGGCCGGTGTTCATCGCCTGGAGCATGTCCAGCGCCTCCGGCCCGCGGCATTCGCCGACGATGATCCGGTCGGGGCGCATGCGGAGCGTGTTGATGACCAGGTCGCGGATCGTGATCCGTCCCTGTCCCTCCACGTTTGCCGGGCGCGCCTCCAGACGGCAGAGGTTTTCGTGCGACAGCTTCAGCTCCGCCGAATCTTCGACCGTGATGATGCGTTCCTTTTCGGGGATGAACTGCGACAGGATGTTCAGGAGCGTCGTTTTGCCGGAGCCCGTGCCGCCGGAGACCAGGATGTTTCTGCGTGCGCGGACCGCCTCCTTCAGGAACAGCGTCATGGCGTGCGTCAGGCTTCCGAATTTTTCCAGGTCGTCCGGGGTCAGCTTCTTCGATGGAAATTTTCGTATCGTGACCAGAGATCCGTCGAGCGCAAGCGGAGGGATGACCGCGTTCACACGGGACCCGTCTTCAAGTCGGGCGTCGACCATCGGGGACGCAGCATCGATATGACGTCCCAGCGGCTCCACGATTCGCTGGATGATCGACTGCAAATGCGATTCGCTGTGGAATTTGGACGGGGTCCGGTACTGCAGCCCTTTGCTTTCGATGAAAATATGCTCCGGCCCGTTGATCATGATCTCGGAAATGGACGTGTCGCGCAAAAGCGGAGAAAGCGGGCCGAGGCCGATCAGGTTGTCCATCAGCGTCTGCCTGAGCAGATCGATGTTCACATCCGGCGGGATCTCATGACGGATTTCCCGGAGGATCTGATCCAGGGCGGACTCCACCTGCGGACGCATGGCCGCGTTGGAAAGATTGTTCTGCGTCTCCTTGTTCACGTTGAGCAGTTCCAGCACACGCGTCTGGACGCGTTTCGACAACTGCATCACGTTTTCCGTAAAGAGACTCTCCTGATCCGCCTGAGCCGTGTAAAGGGGAAGCGTATGCCCCTCGGCTTCCGGGACCTGGAGCCTCTGCTGCGTCGCGGAGGGATTCGAGGCTGTCTGCGGAGGCGGAATCGGCACGCTGCTCAAGGTGTCGGAAGAACTCGGGCTGACCGTGAACTCGAAATCGGCGATCTTCAGGATGTCGCCCTCGGCCAGCTGCGTTTTATCCGTGATGCCGACGCCGTTTTTCTTCGTTCCGGCGTGGCTTCCCAGATCCCGGACGAACACATTTCCGTCCTCTTCCGTGATTTCGGCATGGCGGCGCGAAACGTGCTTGTCCGGGATTCGGATGTCGGCATCCTCCTGCCGGCCGATGACCAGACGGCAGCCGGCCGGAAGATCGATGGATCGGTTTTCGTTTGTGAAGATAAGTTTCATGGGGGCGTTACCACGTGAACATCCGCTGGAACCACGATTTCTGTTCGTTATCCTGGACTTCCTGATACTCCTCGTTGACCCGTTCGGAGACTTCCTGCTCCAGCGAGGCGTTCTCCTCGGACGGGCGGGCGGACATCTCCGTGTTCTGCTCCATCAGCTCGGGAGATACCAGGATGAGGATCTGGTTTTCCTCCCCTTTCTCTTCCGAGGAGGAGGCGAACCAGTTGATGACCGGGATATGCCGGAGGAACGCATAGCCGCCCGGACCGGTGTGCGTGAAGGTCAGTTCCTTCTGCCCCGCGATGATGGCGGTTTGTCCGAGCGGACAGATCAGGGATGTTTTCGTCTTGCTCTTGCTCTGGACATAGTCATTGTCGTCCCGGACCGGAGGCAGGCTCCGTTCCAGGTCGATGTCCAGCTTGACCGTGTTGTCCTCCTGGAGAAACGCCTGTGCCTTGTACTTCAGGCCGAATTCGATTTCCTTCATGTCGGCTGAATTCTCCCCGTACACCTTTACCTGGCGCGTGCCGCCGTTCTCGAAAGAGGATTCCCCGCCGTTGCTTGTGAGCGTGATGTGCCCGGCGTCGCGGAAATCGGAGACCCCGTTCTGCCCGAAGAACACCAACGATCCTTTCAGGTTCGTTTTAAGCGTAACCGAAGTACCCGCATGCTGGCTGCCGTGGCTGTCGATCGCATCCATGGCGCCGCCGTACAGCGCCTTGAACCAGTTGACGACGTCCCAGGTCAGGACCGTGCCGTCCGCCTGGGAGTTCCCGAGACGTTCCAGCTGCGTCCTCTTCACGCCGACGAACACGATCCCGAGATCAATCTGGGCAGGCGCGATCTTCAAATCGGTCTGGAGAGTAACGTTGTTGGCGTTCCATTCCGGATTAAGCCATCTCTGTGCGGAAAGAATGGACTGGACGGTCTGGACGCCCTGCTCGGAATACAGATAACCCCGCACGGTCAAAACGGTCCCGGTCATGTTCATGGTCAGTTTGCCGGGATATTCGGGCCCGGATTTGTCTTCCACCGGGAATCCCGCATCCGCCAGCTGTTTTTTCAGATCGGAGATCAGCTTCGTGTCCGGGATGAAAGAGACGTAGTTGTCGCATCTGCCCTCATAGGACTGCATGATCCGGCGGAAATAATCCCAGTGAAGCGGCTGCGTCACGATGCCGCGGAGCACCAGCCCGCCGTCGTACATCTGCAGCGTGATTTCCGGAAGCTCGTCGAGCAGGCGGCTCAGCTCCTGGTACGTCTGGAGCGTGGAGTTGTACACCGTGACATGGTATTCCTTTTCGAGGCCGCCGGCGCGAACGTTGATGATGGCCTGGCCGGGCGTGGACCCGGATATTTCGAACGTGCTGCCGGTGACCCGTTCGATCTTGACGTTCGACGAATCCGACTTGCAGGATTCGATGGCAAACGGCACGCTCAGCACGCGCTTTTCCCCGACGGTAATGGAGACCTGTTCCTGCATCATTTCCTCATCGGCGGAAGCTCCCTGACGGACCAGCGCCTGGGTGATCGCTTTCGCGAGATCGTCCTGGGATATCTGAGTTTCGCCCGGTTGTCCCTGCTGGGCCGGGATGGCGGACGGGGATGGCTGCTGGACAGCCTGCGCCATGCCGGAAAGAGGCAGGCCCGCGACCGTCAGCAGGAGAATGGCTGTTTTCATTTTTTTCATGCTTTACCGCCGTTCAGTTCGAGGTGGTTGCGTTTTCGTTCGGAAGCATCGCCGTATCCAGGCCGGAACGCACGTTTTCAAACGTTTTCTCGTTCACGGACCCGATTTCCGCACGGTTCCGCGCGGACGGATCGTTTCTTCTGCGGAGGATCGGATAGAGTTCCGCCTCCTGCTGGGCCGCCAGCAGGATCGTCGCCTGCCGGGGTGGCAAGGAAACGTAGATCGTGGCGGTCGAGTTCCCCGATTCGCGGAAGAGGCCGTTGCTGTTATCGAGCCCGATCACTTCGATGCAGGGGAAGAGGATGACCGTTTCGCGTTCCATCTTCACGTCCGCTTTCTGCTCCGCCGCCTCCGGGTTCTCAAGCAGTTCCTCGGGCGACAGTTTCGGAGCGACGACTTCGGACTTGGCGTAGGAAGCCGCGATCGCGATTTCGTCCTGGGGCCTCAGCATCTTCACGAGGGTCGGGTCGGAAAACGTCACCGGGATCAGCCATTTGCCGGAAGCAACGCAGTCCGCGAGGGAAATGCTCAGCTGAATGTCCTCGAACAGGATGTAGTTGCCCTGTTTGATCGCGTGCGGGATCTTCTGCCCGTAGGTCAGGCTGACGCTGTCCCACAGGATCGCGGACTGGGGAACGGCGGATTCCGGCACGTTTTTGAAGGAACACGCGCCCGGCAGAAGTTCCTCGCCCGCATCGAGGTCGCGGGCCGCGACCACGACGGACACCTGCGTCTCCTGATCCGTGCTCTTGTTTTCTATCAGAAAGCGGCTCACCACATAGACTGCCGCAAGTCCGAGGATAACGGCTACGATCAAGGGGATGACATTTTTCATATGTTTGACCTCATTTCATCTTGGATTGAGTGGGTTTGATTCAGGCGGCGCATTGGATTCCCGACTGCGGCGGACCGGTTTTTCCGGGGCACGCCCGGACCGGGCCGCTTTCCCGCGGTCGTTTCGTTTCTCTTGCGTAACATTTGTTTCTCTCCTGTTCGCAAAGCGTCACATCGTATTTAGATTATAGATAATATATTCTCCTTTTCCCGTTTTTTCAACCCTTCCGGTCATCTTTTTCCAAAAAACGGCATCAGACGGGCTTGTGCCGAACGGAAACACGGAAACAGGGAAAAGCGCCGCGACAAGTTCGCCGGACCGTCTGCCGCGCCTGCCGGCATCGCGCTCGCGCTCCGGTTCCGCCGCGGGACGAATCCTCGAGGACACCGGGGCAGGCGGCGCCTGCGCGGCATTCCCGTCCTGCCGGAGGGCGGGGATCGCGCCGAACGGATCCGAGCGCGCCGGTCAGATGTTCACCCGGATGCGGACCGGGCCGCTTAACATGGAGGAAATCGAAGGTCCCGGCTGTTTTTTTGCGGATTTTTGCGCTGTTTTTTTTGAAAATGGAGGAAAACGGTAGTATATTATTGGATAACTTAATCCTAAACTTCATACAGGAGTAGAAAATGAGTCTCAATTCTTATGCACAGCGTGTCCTGCAGGACAGCGTCGTCGCCAAGTACCCGTGGGAAAAGGAATTCATCCAGAGCGTGACCGAGGTCTTCGAATCCCTCGGACCGCTGCTCGACCGTGAATCCAAGTACGAGAAGAACTGCATCCTCGAACGCATCGTCGTTCCGGAACGCATCATCCAGTTCCGCGTGCAGTGGGTCGACGACAAGGGCCAGATCCAGGTCAACGACGGCTACCGCGTGCAGTTCAACAGCGCCATCGGCCCGTACAAAGGCGGCCTGCGCTTCCACCCGTCCGTGAACCTGAGCATCCTCAAGTTCCTCGGCTTCGAGCAGATCTTCAAGAACTCCCTCACCACGCTTCCCATGGGCGGCGGCAAGGGCGGTTCCAACTTCAATCCGAAGGGCAAATCCGACCGTGAAGTCATGGCGTTCTGCCAGGCGTTCATGCGCGAACTTTACCGCCACATCGGCCCGAACGTCGACGTGCCCGCGGGCGACATCGGCGTCGGCGGCCGCGAGATCGGCTACCTCTTCGGCCAGTATCGCCGCATCGTGGACAGCTACGACAGCGTCCTCACCGGCAAGGGCCTCAACTGGGGCGGCAGCCTGGTTCGTCCGGAAGCCACCGGCTACGGCAACGTTTACTTCGCGTCCGAAATGCTCGCCACCAAGGGCGAATCGTTCCAGGGCAAGAAGGTCCTCGTCTCCGGCGCGGGCAACGTGGCCCAGTACGCCGTGAAGAAGGCCACCGCGCTCGGCGCGAAGGTCCTCACCATGTCCGACTCCAACGGCACCATCCTCGACAAGGACGGCATCGACGAAGAAAAGCTC
>JBGUKB010000014.1:0-17371 GCA_045114235.1 Victivallales bacterium | reverse complement strand
GTACAGGGAGCACCGCGGACGCGACATCATGTTCGACTGGCGCAGCCCCGGCGGCACCAGCGACATCGTCCGGTACATCAACGACCGGTTCGAGGCGGAATTCCGCCTGTATGCGCTTGAGCACGGGCTGGAATGGGACCGCGACACGGCGGCGGCGTTCAAAAACTCCAAGCTCACGGCCGACGACAACCCCGCCCGGAAGCTCCTGCTCGAATCCAACGTCGGCATCGGCATCGACCTTTTCTTCGGCGGCGGCACCTACGACCAGGCGAAATTCGCCTCGATCGGCTACGCGGTCGACGCGGGCGTGAAGGTCCGTCACCCGGACTGGTTCACCGGCGACGTCATCCCCATGAACTTCGCGGGCGAGCAGATTTACGACCCGCAGGGCCGCTACTACGGCTACTGCCTGTCCTCGTTCGGCATCGCATACAATTTCCGGCGCATCCGCGAGCTCGGCGTCGAGCCGCCGCAGAACTGGATCGACCTCACTGATCCGGCATATTTCGGCACGCTCGCGCTCGCCGATCCGACCAAATCCGGCTCCATTACCAAGTGCTACGAAATGATCATCCAGCAGGCAATGGCCGAGCTCGGACCGGAACAGGGCTGGCTGGAAGGATTCCGCCGGATCAAGCTCCTCACCGCGAACGCGCGGTCTATCGCCGACTCCGCGGGCAAGGTCGTCCGTGACGTCTCCTCCGGCGAGGCCGCAGCGGGCGTCTGCATCGACTTCTACGGGTTCAGCGAGGCGGAATGGTCCCGGCAGAGGACCGGCGAACCCTCCATGACCTATGTCATGCCGCGCGGCGGGACCGCAGTCACCGCCGACCCGATTCAGCTCCTGCGCGGCGCGCCGAATCCCGATGCGGCAAAAGATTTCATCGACTTCCTGCTCTCGAAGGAGGGCGCGGCGATCTGGCTGCTGAAACCCGGCATGCCCGGCGGCCCGGAAAAGTACGTCCAGCTCCGTCCGACCGTCCGCAAGGACTCCACTCTTGAGTTTCCGAAAGACGAGCTCGCCCTGCCCGACTACCGCCCCTACGACCTCGGCGGCACGTTCGAGTACCGTTCCGACTGGACGGGTCGCTATTTCAGCCTCATCCGCGTGCTCATCAAGTGCGCGGCGCTCGACCCGGAGGACGATCTGCGCGCCGCGTGGAAAGCCATCCTCGACAATGGCGGCCCGGAAGCCAATCCCGAGGCCATGGCGGAACTCCTCACGCTCCCCGTGCCGTATGAATCCGCCGCGGACGAATCGAAGGCGCTGAGCGGCACGCCCGCCGAAGCTGCCGCCGCACGCACCCGCTGGACCGAAGCCGCACGCGCAGGCTATCTGCGCGCCGCCGAACTCGCCCGGAAGAAAGGAGCCGCGTCGAAATGAAACGCTTCCTCTCTCTCTTCCTGGCGCTGGCGGTCCTGACCTTCTTCGCGCTGTTCCTCTTCCTGCCGCTCTTCACGGTCGTGGCGGAGGGGTGCGACCCGGCAGTCATGCGCGAAGTCTTCCGCAGCCGCCTGTATCTCCGGGGCATGATGAATTCGCTCGCGGTCGCGGTCGTGACCACTGCCGTCGTTTTTCTGATCTCCATCCCGCTCGCCGCGCTCTACGACAAATACGACTTCCCCGGCAAAGCCGCGTGCTCCGTGCTGATGATGGCGCCGATGATCCTGCCGCCGTTCGTCGGCGCGCTGGGATTCCAGCAGCTCCTCGGCCACTACGGCCTCCTGAACAGCCTGCTCGGCGCGGTCGGACTGCCCCCGGTCGACTGGCTCGGCGGCAGCGGACGGTTCTGGAGCGTCTGCGTGATCCAGGCGCTCCACCTGTACCCGATCGCCTACCTAAACCTCATCACGGCGTTCGCGAACATCGATCCGTCGCTGCTCGAATCCGCCCGGAACGCCGGCGCCGGGCCGTGGCAGAGGTTCCGCCGCATCACCCTGCCCATGCTGAAGCCCGGACTCCTCGCGGGCGGCAGCATCGTCCTCATCTGGGCGTTCACCGAACTCGGCACCCCGCTCATGTTCGGGTACAACACCGTGACCCCGGTCCAGATATTCAACGGCGTGACGGAGCTCGGCACCAACCCCGCCGCGTACTCCCTCGTCATCGTCACGCTCGCCGTCTCCTGCCTGCTCTACCTCGGCGCGAAACTTCTGCTCGGACACGGAGCCGCAGCATCGGCCGCGAAAGGCACACCCGGCGCTTCCGCAAGGAAACTGAACGGACCCGGCCGCTGGATCCCGCTCGCGGTCTTCCTCGGCTTCACGTTCGTCGCGTCGCTGCCGCACATCTGCCTGGTGCTGATCGCGTCCTCCGCGAACTGGAGCGGGACGGTCCTGCCGGAACATTTCTCGCTGATGCACTACCGGAACGCGCTCGGCGACCACCTGGTCGTGCCGAGCATCGTGAACAGCCTGAAATACGCGCTCCTTGCCACGGTTCTGGCGCTGTTCGCGGGCGTGCTGACGGCGTTCCTGACCCGGCGCGCGAAGCTCAGGTTCGGCTGGATGCTCGACCTCGTCGCCATGACCCCGCTCATGATCCCCGGCGTCGTGATGGCGGTCGGGTTCCTCGGCATGTCCATCCGCTACCGGTGGGCGCACATGCTGTTCGACCCGGTCGCGAATCCGGTCTTCCTGCTCGCGATCGCCTACGCCGTCCGGCGCGTGCCGTACGTCCTGCGCTCCGTCGCGGGCGGGCTGGACCAGACGCCGGAGGAACTCGAACGCGCCGCGCGGAACGCCGGATCAAGCTACGGCCGCACGATCCTGAAGATCACGCTGCCGCTGGTGGCGGCGAACCTGGTCGTGGGCGCGCTGTTCGCGTTCAGCTTCTCCATGATGGAGGTCTCCGACTCGCTGATCCTCGCGCAGAAAGCGGAATTCTACCCGATCACGAAGGCGATCTACGAGCTTTCGCAGTATCTCGGCGCAGGTCCGTATACCGCCGCGGCGTTCGGCGTGTGGTCGATGTGCTTCCTGGCGTCCATCCTCGCTGCCGCGTCCGTCCTGCTCGGGAAGAAGATCGGCTCCCTCTTCAGCATCTGACGCCGTCCCGGTAAAAAACCGGAATAGTTCGTCTCTCCAATTTGTATTGCGGATAAACGATGCTATATTATTATGAATAACTTTTTTGAACGTCCGCAAGCCGGAATCCGACATTCACAAAAACACTTTACCCATAACGAATCCCACATCATGAACAACCTCAAGAAAGATTACCTGTTCACCTCCGAATCCGTCTCCGAAGGCCATCCCGACAAAGTCGCGGACCAGATCTCCGACGCAATTCTCGACGCCTGCCTGGAGCAGGACAAAGACAGCCACGTGGCGCTGGAAACGCTCTGCACCACGGATTTCATCGTGCTCGCAGGCGAAATCAGGACAAACGCGACCGTGGACTGGGAGAAGATCGCCCGGGACGTGGTACGCGACATCGGCTACACCGATCCCGAAATCGGGTTCAACGCCGACACGGCAGAAGTCCTGCTGAAGATCCATACGCAGTCCGCCGACATCGCACAGGGCGTGGACGCCGGCGAGAACAAGGCGCAGGGCGCGGGCGACCAGGGCATGATGTTCGGGTTCGCCTGCACCGAAACCGACGCGCTGATGCCCGCCCCGATCTACTACGCGCACCGCATTGTCGCCGAGCTCGCCCGCCTGCGCAAGACCGAGCCGCAGAAATACGCCTTCCTCCGTCCCGACGCCAAGAGCCAGGTTTCCTTCCGCTATGTGGACGGCAAGCCCGTCGCCATCGAAACGGTCGTCGTCTCCACGCAGCACACGAAGGACGCCACCCGCGCCCAGCTCGAAGCGCTCGTGAAGAAAGTCGTCGCGGACGTGGTCCCGGCTGAATTCCTGACGGAAAAGACCGTTTATTTCGTGAACCCGACCGGCAACTTCGTGATCGGCGGCCCCGCGGGCGACACCGGCCTGACCGGACGCAAGATCATCGTCGACACCTACGGCGGACGCGGCCTGCACGGCGGCGGCGCATTCTCCGGCAAGGACCCGTCTAAAGTGGACCGTTCCGCGGCCTACATGTGCCGCTACATCGCCAAGAACATCGTGAAGGCCGGCCTTGCCGACCAGTGCCAGATCCAGGTGGCGTACGCCATCGGCGTGACCGAACCGGTCTCCATCTTCGTCGACACGTTCGGCACCGGCAAAGTGAGCGACAGCGTGCTGGAAAAGATCGTCCGCGAGGTCTTCGACATGACCCCGGCGGGCATCACCTCCACGCTCGGCCTGAAGGAACGCAAGGGCTGGACCTACCGCCAGACCGCGGCATACGGGCACTTCGGACGCGAAGGGTTCCCCTGGGAAGCCACCGACAAGGTCGACGCCCTCCTCGCGGCCGCGAAACAATACGCGGATTGACCTCGCACGGGGCATTCCGGGATGAACAACAGCCAGTCCGCCGCAGTCCTCGGCGCGGGAACCGCGATCGTCGATCTGCTGGTCCGCGTCGACGATGATTTCCTGGCGCGGGAACTGCCCGACGGGCGCGGCAACACCACCTGGGTCGATGCCGCGCGCCTCGATGAACTGATCCGGCACTTGCAGGAACGCGGATTCCAGCCCGAAAAAGCGCCGGGCGGTTCGACCGGGAATCTCCTCTGCGGCCTTTCCGAACTCGGCTGCGAAACACGTTTCCTCGGCTGGCTCGGCCTCGACGACGACGGCATATACTACCGCGACACGTTCGCGGAATCCGGCGGCGGCATCCATTCGTTCAAATACCATCCATCGAAACACACGGGGCGCTGCCTGAGCCTGATCTCGCCCGACGCCGACCGCTCCATGGTGACCGACCTCGGCGCATCCGCGGAAATGCGCGCGGACGGTATCCTGACTTCCGACCTGGACGGCGCGGCACTCCTGCATACCGAGGGCTACCTGTGCGGTCTGAAGGACCGGACGTTTCTGCCCCGGCTCTTCGAACAGGCAAAAAATGCCGGGATCCCGGTGAGCTTCGACCTCGCGGCGTACGGCATCGTGCGGCAATACCGCGACGAAATCCGCGATTACCTGGACAAATACGTCGACATCGTGTTCGCGAACGAAATGGAAGCGGCGGAATTCGCCGGAACCAGTGATCCCGACGCCATGCTCGACGCCCTCGCACAGCTCTGTCCCGTCGCCGCCGTCAAGCTCGGCGCGCTCGGTTCGATCGTCCGCATGGACGGACGCACGGTCAGGATTGCGCCGGACCCCGCGAACCCGGTCGACGCAACGGGCGCGGGCGACCTCTGGCAGGCAGGATTCCTGTTCGGCCGGCTGCACCATGCCGCGCCGGAAGTCTGCGGACGCATCGGCTCCGTCCTGGGCGCTGCCGCCGTGTCGCATTTCGGGGCGCGTCTGCCGGAGAACTGCTGGCACGAACTGCGCGAACGCATCCGGTCCATGATCTGAACTCAACTTCATTCATAACATAACACAACACAAACGAAAAGGAACTTTCACAATGGCCGCAAAAACATCCCGGAAGACCAAAGGCGAATATCTGGTCCGCGACATCGGATTCGCCGACTTCGGACGCAAGGAAATCGAGATCGCCGAGTACGAAATGCCCGGCCTCATGGCGATCCGCGAGAAATACAGCAAATCCAAACCGCTCGCCGGGATCCGCATCATGGGCTGCCTGCATATGACCATCCAGACCGCGGTCCTCATCGAAACCCTCGCCGAACTCGGCGCGGACCTCCGCTGGTGCTCCTGCAACATCTTCTCCACGCAGGACCACGCCGCGGCCGCCATCGCAAAACGCGGCATCCCCGTTTTCGCGTACAAAGGCGAGAGCATCCCGGAGTACTGGCAGTTCGTCATGAAGGCGATGATCTGGCCGGACGGCAAGGGCCCGGACCAGATCGTGGACGACGGCGGCGACGCCACCGGCCTGATCCACATGGGCGTGAAGGGCGAGCTCGATCCATCGTTCCTGAAGACCGCGCCGAAATCCGCCGACGAAAAGGCCGTCTTCGCCATTCTGAAGGACGTCCGCAAGAAGGACCGCAAGTTCTGGCAGAAGATCGCCGCGAACATGAAGGGCGTCTCCGAAGAGACCACCACCGGCATCCACCGCCTCATCCAGCTCGCCAAGTCCGGCGAACTCCTCTTCCCCGCCATCAACGTGAACGACTCCGTCACGAAATCCAAATTCGACAACGTCTACGGCTGCCGCCACTCCCTGCCCGACGGGATCAAGCGCGCGCTCGACGTGCTGCTCTCCGGCAAGCAGGTCGTGGTCTGCGGCTACGGCGACGTCGGCAAGGGCTGCGCCGAGGCCATGAAGAACGAACGCGCCCGCGTCGTCGTGACCGAAGTCGACCCGATCTGCGCGCTTCAGGCGTGCATGGCAGGGTTCCAGGTCGCCCGCATCGAGGACGCCCTGAAGACCGCCGACGTCTACGTGACCTGCACCGGCAACTGCCATATCATCACCGCCAAGCACATGGCCGCGATGAAGGACCAGGCGATCGTCTGCAACATCGGGCACTTCGACGACGAGATCGACGTGGCGGGTCTGAAGGCGGTCAAGGGCATCAAGGTCACCGAAATCAAGGGCTGCGAATGCCCCGTCCACAAGTACACCTTCCCCGACGGACACAGCATCTACCTGCTCGCCGAAGGCCGTTTGGTCAACCTCGGCTGCGCCACCGGCCACCCGAACTTCGTCATGAGCTGCTCCTTCTCGAACCAGGTCCTCGCCCAGATCGAGATCGCCGGAAAGAAGCTTGAAAAGAAGGTCTACCTGATCCCGAAGAAACTCGATGAGGAAGTTGCGCGTCTCCACCTCGCAAAATGCGGCGCAAAGCTCTCCAGGCTCACCCAGGAACAGGCCAACTATATCGGCGTGAAAGTTTCCGGCCCCTTCAAGCCGGACGACTACCGCTACTGAGCAAGGACAAAGAAACCGCCGTTCCTTTTTCAACGGGAGCGGCGGTTGACAAAAAGAGTTTTTATGCGGGACGGGATCCCCGATTCCCGCGTTTTTTTTATTTTCCGTTGCCCTTTTTCTCTTTTTCCGCAGGCGTCTTCACATCGGGGAGAAGCAGGCCGAATGCGGCCATGGTCTCGGCCTGGGTGTTTACGGTACCTTCATCCATCCCTATGGCAAAGATGGAATCAATGAAGCAATAAAGCCGCGGTGTTTTGCCCCTCGCAGGAAAAAGCGTGGAAGCATAATTGTATTCTTTGCCCTCGCTGTCCGGTCCCTGCGCCTGCAAGCCTCGAACGGAAAAACCATCGGGATTGAACCGGCTGTTATGAAGCGGGGCATGGATGCTGTTGGACCCGAGACCGACGATCCAGCTGAGATTAAGCGGGTTGCATCCGAGGGTGTTATCCGCGGTCTTGATCATGGCTTCACGGTAGGACTTGACTTTGAGCTTATTATCAGTAAAGGCCCATGCATGCCAGACGACGGTAAGGAAGTGCTCATACGCGCCGGTTCCCCAGTTGATCGGCGCATAGGGATGCCGAATGAATTTGTAAGCTGCCCGGTTCGAGGCATTAATATACATGTCCGCTTCGTCGCAAATGGCGCGAACGACATCGGAATGAACCGTGGCGTCGGCCATGGAAGGAGGAACTGCGGCATAGGCATAGGCGGCCAAAGTGAGGTTGTAACTGTTGTCGTCAGTTATCATCTTTGCCTTCGGGTTCTTTCTCCACGGAATGTTCTCGAGGAACGCCTGATGATAGGCTTTCTCGCCCGTAGTGTGGAAAAGCTGGGCCGCCGCATAGGCGAGAGGAGCAGTATAGAAAGAAGCAAAGGTCTTCGAGCTGTTCGTCTCCGGTTTGTTGTTTACGCCCCAGTCATAGGCGCGGCGGGCTCGTGCAAGATAATCGGCGGCCATATCTTGTTTCCCAACCTTCTTGAGAAGACGGGAAGCCTGCGCCATGGCTCCGGCAAAAAGGAGCGACCCCTGACTGTCCTTGGCAAAAGCGAAATCGCCCTTCGGATCCAGCTCGACCGTCTGGAAGAAGTTCGGGTCGCCGTCCGATTCGGTGCCGTTGTATACGCCTCCGTCCTCGTCCTGAAGCCCGATCCACAGCTTGAGCGCCCAAAGCGCCTCGTCGAGGATATCCGGGATGCCGTTGTCTTTTTCCGGGATATTGAGCTGGCCATCGTAAAATTTCTTCGGCGCGACCTCGTACGCATCCATCAGGACCTGGGCAACGTCGATGTGCGAACGGGGATTGTAGTCGCCGGCATCGTGATGCCCGCCGGACGCCTGAATACGCTTCGGCACCACGGCTTCGACCCGTTCGGAAAGCTTCTCGATTTCTTCTGCGGAAAGGGCGCGGTTGTAAACGCGGAATTCATCGAAATAGCATCCTTCCGCGCCCTCGTTGGTAATGGCCCCTATCGTAAGCTCGTTTCCCGGCGCAAATCTGTCGGACGCGGTCCCGGTTCTGATATACTTCCCGTCGCGGTACACTTTACAGGTCCATCGACCGTCCGACTCAGGTTCGATCACAATCGTATGGCAATGCCAGCGATCATCCCCGAACCGGGAACCGGAATAAAACCTGGAGCCGTCGAACCAATAATAGGGAATCCCCCAAATACAATTGATGCTGAAAGAAGAGGATTTGCCGGAACGCAACGACATAAGAGTACCATCAAAGTGATTTCCTTTGATAGCATCGGTACGGCGCAACCAGAAATGAAACGTGAGCCCCTTTGTCTTGTCATAGTCCGGCAACGTCCCCGTCCAGCCGTTGTCCCGACCGGATTTCGTCTCGAATACACGGTTGGATTCGCCGTCCCAGATCAGGTTCGGCAGGACCTTGAACGACTGTTCCACCCCTTTCGCCGGGGAAAGGAGCATGCCGCCGGGAACGGAGTTCACAGGGAATCCATCGAACGGGAAATGTGCGATGAGTCCGGGGCCGGCATAGATCGCCGGGCGCTCCGCCACGTCCGGCGAAGGATTCTTCTCGAATATAGCTTTCTTCGCGCTAATGGACCCTCCGTCTATCCGCCGTTGCGTAGTCAGCTGGATCCCGCGGTCGTGGCATGCGATGCGGCGCCAATCCGAATATGGCGGTTCCAGCGCGATCCCGCACCTCTGGGCAAAGACACCGTATGCGGCAGTTTGAAACGCCTCGTCATAAACATCGGACGCGATGGAAAACTCGAAGCTGCGGCCAGTGCCGGGAACAGCGATGTAGTAACGCCCCGGCGTTTTGAATGACGTAAAATCAATCTCATAGACGTTTTCTCCGGAATACGGCGCCCTCCCCCCTTCCGAACGGTTCCCCGGGTGGGACAAAACACTCTGCCCGGAAAAAACGACCTCGTCCGTGCGGGCATCACGGATCTCGAACGCCGGAGGGACATCATATTTGAGCGAAGTTTTCGAAAAGTCGAATTCCGAGACAGATACTGTCCCGGAACTGACAGCATCCTGTTTATCCTGAGCGGACATCTTTTCTGCGGATTCTTTTTTGCCGTTCTCGCTTTTTTCGGTATTGGGAGCAGAAGAGCCGAAGAATATCTCATCCGTGGAAATATTGCGGAAGCGCCTTTCCGAATCACCGTCCATCTCCAGAATCGCGAGCTCGTCCGGGAATGAGCCAAGCCAACGCCCGATCTCCGCGATTTTGACTGCTGATGTGATGTACCCGACCTGGTTGACCTTCACCGCGCTGGAAAACGAACGCTTGTCCGAGAACACGATTTCAGCTGTGTTCGCACCGGAAACCACGGCGGGATCGACCTCAACGCGGAGCCGGTCGCCTTCCGCGAGCACCCGGTCCATCTGAAGGAAGACTTCGTGCTGCATGATAACGGAATACGGCCAGCCGATCGGACGATACAGATCGATCTGGCTGCGACGCCCCATGGCCTTGACCGTAACAGGCTCACCGTTCACCGAAACATGATAGTGTTTGAGCAGGTATCCTTCCTGACAGAAAAAGGTCGGGCCGAACTCCAGCCGGATAATACCGTTACCCACGCTGTCCAGGCCCCGGAGTCCCATCACGGTCAGCGTCATAAGGTCAGGCTTATGCTGAATGTCCGGCGCTTTCACAATGTCCGCCGGGTCGAAACGGAACTGCGTGGCGGCGCGTCCGGCGGATACCACGTCGGTCCCGTGTCCGCGTGTGACGACCGCATAGGTTTTACCGGACTGCATCGGCGCATGGAGCTTCAGATCGACCGTTCCACGCTTGAATTCCGTGATGTTTGCGGAGCTGGACTCGGCCTTGAACTTCTCCGGCACTGTCACCTCTACAACACTATCGTTTTTCGGGAACGATATATCGGAAGGACAGACAAAGCTGTCGTATGCGTATTCCGGATCGTCCTCGCTGACGATGCGGAAAGAACCAAGTTCATTGAACACCCCGGAATTGGATGCCGCCCCGATCTCGACCCGGATGGTATCGTCGGAAACAGGAAATGCCTTCCGCACCCCCATCACCGTCATGACAAAAGGTTTTTTGTCCGGGGCGGAAATCAGAGCCGGATCGGCGTCCAAAGCCAACGCCGCTCCCGTGACATTCAGCAAACAAATCAGAAACAGGCCGGAAAGAACAGAATAAGAACGTCCAGTCATGGGATAAACCCTCCAGGAAAGGGATGGAATCTTTTCTCCTGCCGCCCGACAGAAAAAGGAGGCAGATACAGATCTTATGTTTTGTCCATACTATATACCGCAAACCATATTTTGTCAAATTGAAAAAACGTTTGCTCCCATTCAGAAAGAGACTCAAAAAACGGTCATGCCGTTGCAGCACGTTCGTTGCGCCGTTTGTAATACAGGCACAGCACGGTATCCGTCCCGACCATCAGCATGTCGAAGATGTACAGGAAAAACACTCCGTCCGCGCCGTCGCGCATGTACCGGGCCGTGCATCCGGCGATGTATCCGACGATGACCAGCGCGGCGAACAAATAGCTTTTGCCCGCGGGATTCTTCGCGCGGACGGTCTTGATGATGGCGAACGGCCAGCTGGCGCCGAAGCAGACCAGCATCGCGGCTTCGAAAAAGTGAGGCATATTACATAACCTTTATTGTTGAAAAAAACTCCGGCATCCCGAGCGGGATTGGCCGGAGAGAACGGAATGATTCCGGAAACACCAGTGATTATTTCTTGTGCTTGCCTTCCTTCGGGTCGCGGGCGGGTGCTTTGTCGTCGGCGACCTTTTCGTCCTTGGGCTTTTCGCCGGGGCGGAACGTCGGGATCTTCTTGATGGTATTGATGACCTGTTCCGCGGAGATGAGGCGCGTGCACTCGAAATGGCGGTCTGTCCCCTTGTGGCGCGGGCACCACAGGAAATCGTAGTGGTCGAAGTTCTCGCGCATGTCGTTCCAGCAGGAATGGCAGGTGTGGTAATTGATGATTCTGTACGGCGTCGCGAACTCATTGGTCGGGTGCGTGAAGCCGGAGATCATCACGACCGGCACCTTGCAGGTCCAGGCGAGCCAGGAGAGTCCGCTGGAGAGCCCGACGAAGAAATCCGCATCCTTGATGAGGTTGATGCGCTCCTGCAGCGGGATGTCGCCGGTGAAATCCTCGGTCCCGTAGGGGATGTAGTTCCAGTTCAGGCCGATGCCATGAACCTTCTCCTTGTCGATGCAGAGCACGCGGTAGCCGTTGTCCTTCAGGAACTGCACGAGGGTGATCCAGCCGAACGGGTTGTTCCAGTATTTCGCCTGTGAGCTGGATTGCGCCGCGATGCAGACGTATTTTTCCTTGATCTTGCGCGGGGCGGAGAGGTCCACGCGCGGCGGAATGTCGGAGGTATCCTCAAGCCCGAGGATGTATCCTGCGGTGCGGTGCAGGCCGATGTAGCGGAAGTCGATCGGCTGGTTGTCCACGTCGCCGCGGAAGAAAAGCCCCATGTAGTAGGAGGCGTACGGGCGGTGCGTCTTGGTCTCCTCCGTGGTGATGAACGTGATGTTCGGATACTGCTTCTTGAAGATGTCCGCGATCCACGGAGTCATCACGCAGACGAGCTTGCATTTGTGCTTCAGCTGGAAACGCTCCACGTAGCTGAACCAACCGATGCTGTCGCCGATGGTGCCGACCGGGAGCTGGATCATGACTTCCTTGTCCGTGGCGTCGTAGTCGTGCGTGAAGATCGGCGTGTCGTTGCCCTTGGCGTGGATGATGAGGCGGAACCGGATGAAGAATTTCTTGACGCTGGTGATGAACGCACCCGGCACCGTGTCCGCGCTGTACAGGATGATGCCGGTGTCGATGTCCGTGAACGTCACATGGTAGTTCTTGCCGTTCTGCGGAAAGAGGATGCGGATGCCGTGGTTGAAGTCGAACTTGATGCCCTCGACCGCGTCGAGCACCGGGATCTGCGGGATCTCGCCGTAGATCGACGGCTGTTTCTTCGGATCGGGCTTCTGGCCGGGCGCCAGGTCGGGCGCGCCGGTCGCCTGCGAGATCGGCTGCGGATCCGGCCCCTTCTGCGTGATGTTCGGGGCGTTTTGGGGCTCCGCGGCGGGCGCGACGGAAATATCCTTGGCGAAATCCTGAGCTTGCGGCGTAACGATAATGGAATTGGAATCCACGGCTTTTCTCCTTCATCTGTCGAAACGGGTTGAACAATTCGTAAAAACAATAGCACCATGCCGGAAAAAAGTCAAGGCAGGCTTTGACTTTTTTGTTTGTTTCCCTTTTAAATCTTCAACATTATTCTCCTATAGGCTTGATTTTTTCAAAAGTTGTGCTAATTTATAATTCGCATGTCGAATTAAAAACAAAACCAAACCTTTTGGAGAAATTATAAATGGGCAAGAAGATCGTTCTGCTGGCACTCATCGCCGGTTTCGCGGCCATCGCCGTTTTCGCCTGGCAGCGTTACCAGGAGTCTGTAAAAGAGGAGGAAAGGAAGGCGCAGAAACGCCCCGAGGACGCCGTCGTCGTAAACGTGGTCAAGGTCGAACACGTCACCATGCTGGACGAACGCGTCTACTCCGGCACCACGCAGGCGTGGAGCGCCTTCGACATCGACCCGGAAGTCTCCGCCAAGCTCGTTTCCCTGAAGTTCGACATCGGCGACAAGATCAGGAAGGGCGACCTCATCGCCCAGCTCGACGACTCCAACTACGACCAGGCGGTCCGCCAGGCGGAAGCCGAACTCGAAGTCGCGAAGGCGAAGGACGTCGAAGTGAAGGCCCTGCTCAAGCTCCGCAAATCCCAGTACGAACGCCTTCAGCTCCTCCACGACCGCAACGCCACCAGCGATTCCGAATTCGAAAACGCCGAAAGCGCCATGAAGGTGCAGGAAGCCGCGCTTGTTCAGAGCGAAGCCAATATTCAGAACTGCGAAGCCCGCCTCGCCGCCGCGAAGGTCAAGCTCGACGACACCCGCATCTTCGCCGACTGGAACTCCGGTTCCGACATCCGCCACGTCGGCGACCGTTATGTCGACGAAGGGACGCTTGTGTCCCCCGGCAAGCCCATCCTGAAGATCATCGAGATCGACCGCATCAAGGCGAGGATCCCGATCATCGAACGCGACTTCCGTTTCCTCCAGGTCGGGCAACGGGCCGAAGTCACCACCGACGCCTATCCCGGAGTCGCCTTCGAGGGCACCGTGGAAATGATCTCCAACGAACTCGCCGAAAGCACCCGCACCGTGGTCGCCATCCTCTCCATCCCGAACCTCGATTTCCGCCTCCGCCCCGGCATGTTCGTGCGCGTCCGCATCGTCCTTTCCGAACACCGCAACACGCAGGCGATCCCGCCGAACGCCATCCTTACGCGCAACGACCAGCGCGGCGTCTTCATGATCGACCCGAAGGACCAGACCGCGCTGTTCGTCCCGGTCAAGACCGGGCTTGAGACCCGCAACCGCGTGGAAATCATTTCGCCCGTGTTCAAGGACAACGACCTGATCGTGACCGTCGGCAACCATATGCTCGAAACCGGCAAGGAGGTCGAGGTCTCCCAGCTCAGCCGTCTGCACATGGCGGAAAACATCGCCGCCGAAGCCTCGAAAAAGTCCGCGCAGCAGCCCGCCGCACAGGAGGACAAACAGCCTGAACAGCAGCCCGCGGCGCAGGACAACCCGACCGAACAAAAGCCGCAGGCGGTTCCCGCCGCATCCGGAGACAAAGCGCAATGAAATTAGCCGACTTTTCCGTCTCGCGTCCGATCTTCATCTCGATGTTCGCCTGCATCACCCTGGTGCTGGGCGGCATCTCGCTGAATTATCTGCCTGTCGACCTCTTCCCCGAGATCGACTTCCCGGCATGCTCCATCACCACGTTCTACGACGACGCCTCCCCGCAGGAAGTCGAGGAGCTCATCACGCGCCCGATCGAACGCCAGATCAGCGCCGTTACGGGCATCGAGGAGATCACATCCATCAGCTCCGAGGAAACCAGCTCCGTCATCGTGCGCTTCACCTGGGGCACCAACCTCGACAACGCCATCTCCGACATCCGCGACCGCATCGACCGCGCGCTGAAAATGCTCCCGGATGACGTCGACCGCCCGATGCTCATCCGCTTCAACTCCGCCTCCATGCCGATCATGCGCCTGGGCGTGAGCACGGACATGGACCTGACGAAGGCCAAGAAATACCTCGAGGACAGCGTCGTCTACCGTTTTGAGCGCGTCGAGGGCGTCGCCAGCGCCAACGTCAGCGGCGGCTACGACCGCGAAATCCACGTCCTGCTCGACGTCGACAAGGCGAAGCTCCTCCGCATCCCGCTCACCGACATCCTGAACAAGCTCCGCAGCGCGAACGTCACAACCCCCGCCGGCAACCAGAAGTCCGGCACGCTCGACGTCCGCCTCCGCACCATCGGCACGTTCAGCAACCTCGACGAAATCCGCAACCTCTTCCTCACGGTCGGGCCCGACGGCTCCGCGATCTGCATCCGCGACGTCGCCGAAGTGGTCGACACCCACGAGGAAGCCACGCGCTACGTCCGCATCAACGGCAAGCCCGGCATCTACATCGAAGTCTACAAGCAGTCCGGGTCCAACACCGTCGGCGTGGCGAAGGAAGTCCGCAAGGAGCTCGAAAAGATCAACAACGAGCTCGCCGGCAGCTTCAACATCGTCCCCGTCACCGACGAATCCGAATACATCCAGCGCTCGATCAACAACGTGTCGAACACCGCCGTCTCCGGCGGCCTCCTCGCCATCCTGATCCTCTTCGTCTTCCTCTGCAACATCCGAAGCACCCTCATCATCGCCATCAGCATCCCGCTCTCCATCGTCGCCACCTTCGCGCTCATCTACTTCTGCGGATTCACGCTGAACATCATGACCCTCGGCGGCCTCGCGCTCGGCGTCGGCATGCTCGTGGACAACTCCATCGTGGTGCTCGAAAATACCGTGCGGCTGCATGACGGCGGCATGCCGCGCGCCGAAGCCGCCAGGCAGGGCGCCAGCGAAGTCACCAGCGCCCTCATCTCCAGTACGCTCACCACCGTCGCCGTCTTCCTGCCCATGGTCTTCATGAAGGGCATGGCGGGCGTCATGTTCAAGCAGCTCGCGTACGTGATCGCGTTCGCCCTGCTCTGCTCGCTCATCTCCGCCCTCACCATCGTGCCCATGCTCTGCGGCCAGATGCTCACCGAAAGCGAATCGCAGAAGACCGGCTTCATCGCCTGGTTCGCCCGGATCTCGAAGAAGGGTTTCGACGCCCTCGCCGACTACTACGCCGACGCCCTCGACTCCGTCCTGCGCCATAAGCTCATCACCATCATCTTCAGCATCGGCATCCTGTCCTTCTGCTTCGTGATCGCCCCGCTCATCGGCACCGAACTCATGCCGAAGACCGACGAAGGCCAGCTCCGCATCAACATGGAGGACGCCGTCGGCACCGGTCCCGAATTCGTCAACGAGACCGTCATCGCCACCGAGCAGATCATCCGCTCGGAAGTCCCCGGACTCAAGCACTGGACCTCCTCCGCGGGCGCGTCCACCTGGAACTCCTCCGGCGGCCACAAGGCGAGCTACAACCTGAAGCTCGTGCCGAAGACCGAACGCAGCGAAGGCATCGAAGACATTGCGGCGCGCCTCGGCAAGAAGCTCAACAAGCTCCCCGGCACCATCTTCCGCGTGCGTTCCGCTCAGTCCTTCATGGGCGGACGCGGCGCGGGCGGCGACGCCATCCAGATCGACATCCGCGGCTACGATTTCGAGACCGCCGAGGACCTCGCCCGCCGCGTGCAGGCGCTCTGCCTCTCGGTCGAGGGCGTGACCGACGCCAAGCTCTCCCGCGACATCGGCATGCCGGAAAACCGCGTCATCATCGACCGCGAAAAGGCCGGCAAGATGAAGGTCGACGTGAACACCATCGCGAACTGCCTCCGCCTCGGCCTCGCCGGCACCCAGGCAAACTACTTCCGTGAAAACGGCTACGAGTACAAGATTCTCGTGAAGGTCAAGGACGCCAAGTACATGACCACTGATTCCCTGCTCGACCTCACCGTCCGCAACGGCGACGGCGAGAACGTCGCGCTCCGAAACTTCCTCACCACGGAAAAGGTCCTCGGACCGGTCACCATCGAACGCAAGAACCAGCAGCGCAACCTGACCGTCTCCGCCAACCTCTACGACCGCGACCTCGGGTCCGCCGTCGAGGAGATGCAGGAAAAGGTCAAGTCGCTCTATCCGCTGCCCGCCGACTTCACCATCTCGTTCTCCGGCGACTACGAGGACCAGCAGGAGACGTTCCACGAGCTCGGAATGGCGTTCGCGCTCGCCCTCGTCCTGGTCTACATGGTCATGGCGTGCCAGTTCGAATCCCTGATCGACCCGCTCATCGTCATGTTCTCCGTGCCCCTCGCGGCGATCGGCGTTATCCTCATGCTCTTCCTCACCTACACCACCTTCAACATCCAGTCCTTCATCGGCTGCGTTATGCTCGCCGGCATCGTCGTGAACAACGCCATCCTGCTCGTCGACACGGCCAACCTCCTGCGCCGCCGTGACAAGCTCCCGCTGATGATCGCCGTCCGCGAAACCGGACGCCGCCGTCTGCGCCCGATCCTGATGACCACGCTCACCACCGTGCTCGGCCTCATCCCGCTCGCGCTCGGCCTCGGCGAAGGCGGCGAATCCCAGGCGCCCCTCGCGCGCGCCGTGATCGGCGGCCTCACCAGCTCCACGCTCATCACCCTCTTCTTCATCCCCGCGTTCTACGCCGGATGGGAAGGCTGGCGCGAGCGTGCCCGCGAGAAGAAGGCGCTGAAGAAGCAGAAGAAGGCCGAAGCAGCCGGCGATGCGCCGAGCGGCGCGCAGCCCGCATAACAGGAGTTTTCGTCCATGCGCCAGGCATGTTTTTTCGACCGTGACGGCGTCATCATCGAAGAGGCCGACTACATCCACGATCCCGCCCAGGTCCGCCTGTGCCCGTTCGCCGCGGAGG
>JBGUKB010000013.1:0-8923 GCA_045114235.1 Victivallales bacterium | reverse complement strand
GACCTGAAGGTGACCGAGCTGGACGCCGACCTGACGAAGGTCGTCACGCCCGAGAAGACGATCATCCGCGGGACAATCTGCGAGGGCTCGCACGTCTACAAGGTCGACGGCAAATACTACATCTACAACCCCGGCGGCGGCAAGCAGCACTGCTTCCGTTCGGACAACATCTACGGCCCGTACGAACACAAGGTCGTCTGCGATTCCCAGCTGACCTACGAGGGGTCCGGGCTGCATCAGGGCGGCCTCGTCCAGCTCAAGAACGGCGACTGGTGGGCGATCATCTTCCAGGACCACGGCAAGCTCGGACGCATCCCGTTCCTGCTGCCAGTGGAGTGGAAGGACGGCTGGCCGGAGACGAAGCCCGTCCTCACGTACAAAAAGCCAGCGGTGTCCGGGGCAAGCCCAAGAGACATCGACACTCTCGTCGCCCGCGGGATCAGCATGGACCGGTCGGGGAGAGCGTCCGCCGTTTGGAAAAACCGGGAAAACGGCCCGGACAAATGGCGTAGCGACACGTTCGACGCCGAATCCGTTGGCCTGCAGTGGCAGTGGAGCCACCACCCCGCAGCGGACGGCTGGTCGCTCACGGAACGCCCCGGCTGGCTCCGCCTGAAGCCGGTGCGCACGTCCGACGCGATCCGCGAGACGCAGAACGTGCTGGTGCAGCAGATCTTCGGACCGGGCGACTCCGCGCAGGCCGTGCTGGATTACTCCGGGCTGAAGGACGGCGACGTGGCCGGGCTCGGCCTCTTCTCCAAACACTGCACGTTCATCGCGGCCGTTCGCGAGAACGGCAGAACGCGCCTCGCCGTGATGCGCCAGATGAACCGCGACGGCAAATACACCACGGAGAAACTCGCGTCCGTCGAGCTCGACAAGCTCGGCCCGGACGATTCGACCAACACGCTCAAAAAGGGGCAGGTCCTGATCCGCGCGGACATCCCGTTCCTCCAGTACGCCGTGCAATATTCCTACAGCATCGACGGGGGGACGACGTTCCGCGATCTGGGCGAATTGCTCGGCATGCCCTGCGAATTCTTCTCCGACTGGCTTGCGATCCGCTACTGCCTCTTTTGCTACGCCCGGCAGGAGCCCGGCGGACACGCGGATTTCGACGACTTCAAGACGGAGCAGAAACTGTACGATTATCAGGTGAGAAATGGAGAGATTACCTACCATGCGCAGTTCTGCGACGCCTACCAGGATATGTCGAAACCGGCGTTCGTGTGGGTGTCCGACCCGGACGCGCCGCCGAACCTGTACCTGAAATGGCCGGGCACCTCTCGCATCGGGACCGGCGTTCACGACGCGGCGTCCTGGGCGGAAGCCTTCGAGACGCGCGAATCGCGCTGGCTCCGCTTCGACCGGGTTATTTTCGACGAACAGGACGGCGACCGGTGCAACATCACCGTCCGCGCCTCCGGCAAGGGGCGGATCGTTTTGCGCCGCGAATCCGGACCGGTAATCGCTTCCATTCAGGTGGATTCCGAAGAGATGCACGATTACGAATTCGAGCTGGACAATCCTGCCATGCGGATTCCCGCGGATACCCTTCCCCAAACGGGACGCATGCGCTTCCGTTCCGTCACCTGGCCGGTCCGCGTGGACCTGGAACCGGAAGACGGCTCGGCCCTGCGATTCAGAAGCCTGAAAGTCTCGGATTGAATCATTCCCTCCGTGCTTGAGCGTAGCCAAGCACTGCTCGACACACTGCGTGTGCCTCAAAAGTGTTTTTGGGGCAGTGGCAGTCCTGTGTGTTAATTTGGAAAAGGCGGGTGGTTACTGCGTAATCACTTTTTTGCCGAGACGCTGCACGAGGACCTCGTTGTGTTCGCCGAGGACGATGATCTTCGGCGCGTGGGTCGCGGCCTCTTCCGGCGTGTAGTAGCCGAAACACATGATCGTCACCACGTCGCCGACGCGCCCGAGGTGCGCCGCCGCTCCGTTGAGGCAGAAGACGCCGCTGCCGCGTTCGCCGGGGATCGCATAGGTCTCCAGGCGGTTCCCGTTGGTGGCGTTCACGACGAGGATGCGTTCGTAGGGCAGGATGTTCGCCATATCCAGATAATCCGGGTCGATGGCGAGACTCCCCTCGTAATTGAGGTCGCACGCAGTCAGACGCGCGCGGTGTATTTTGCCTTTGAGAAGTTCCAGCGTCATAGTTTTCGGTCGTCTCCAAAAAAGAGTGAAAGTATATTAATATACACCGCTTTCCGAAAAATACGAATCGAATCCGCTTTTTTCAGCGACAACGCCCACAATGAAAAAAAACGGGACGGTCCGTGCCGTCCCGTAAATTTGAGGTTGATTCATGAACAAAGGGCTTATTCGACTTCGACCGTGACGGTGTATTTGGTGTTGAACTCGGAATCGGGTTCCCACGGCTGCATGTAAATGAGCTCGATTTTCGCCTTGCCCTTCTTCAACGCACGGTAGACGATCGTGTCCCTGCCGCCGACGCCGACCATTCCCGCCGGATGATCTTTTTCCTTGTAGTCGTTCCGTTCGAGCTTGAGGATGTCTTTGTCCACCTTGTCGACACCGGTCCAGCTGAATCCGGTGGTGGGATTGGATTCGAGCGTGAGGGTGACCGTGCCGCCGACAGCGACTTTGACAGTCTTTCCGTTGTCTCCGTCATTGAGCCGGACTTCCTTCGCGGCGGCAGGCGCGGCTTTCGCATCGGCCGAGGGGGCGGCTTTGGCATCGGCTTCGACCTCGACGGTCAGCTTGAACGCCTGCGCGGGTTCCTTGTCCTTTTCCCACGGACGCGCATACCCGAGCGCGATCTCGGTCTTGCCCGGCGCGAGCGCCGTGAACGTGCAGAAATCATTGCCGCCGACGCCGACCATGCCCGCCGGATGCTCGTCGGCCTTGTATTCGACTTCGCCGGATTTGAGGACCTTCGCGTCGGTCTTGCCGGTCAGCGCCCAGGAATACCCCGTGGTGCGGTTGGATTTGAGCTTGACCTGGATGACGTCGCCGACCTTGACCTTGAGCGTCTTGCCGTTGTCATCCCTGGTCATCTCGTAGGTCTTGGACGCGGCTTTCGCATCGGCTTTCGCATCAGTTGCAGGCGCGTCTTTCGCATCGGCGGCTTCGGCGATGATCTTCACGCTGAAGCTGCTGACGGGGGGCTTGTCCGGCTCCCACGGACGGCCGCAGCCGAATGTAAGCTCGGTCTTGCCGGGTTCTTTCACGAGGTAGCGGAACGTCGTCTTGTCGCCGACTCTGACCATGCCGATCGCGTATTCCCTCATCTTGGAATCGCGCCCCTCGGCTTCCAGCACGGAATCCGAACGGCCGGGCGTCTCGGTCCACGAGTAGTAGTTGTCCGCGGCGTAGCTTTCAAGCTCGACCACGATGATCTCGCCGACTTTCGCCTTGATCTCCTTGTTCGCGTCGCCGGTGGTCACGCGGATTTCCACCGGGGCGTCCTTGTCGGGCAGGTTCGGCTGGAGTTCCCCGGGATCGGCGGCGGCGAGACGGACCGCGCCGAACAGCGCGGCGGCGGCTAGGAATATGATGTATTTCATGCTGAAAACCTTTCTGTTGGTTATGGATTCCGGAACGGATCCGGGAGTTTCCCGGAAAGCTTTCACGAATTAGACGCTTCAACCTTCTGAAATCTTAGCACGCAAATCAAAAAAATCAAGTCTTATCGCAAAAAAAACGAAACATTCCGCCGTTTTTTTCCCGTTTGCCGGGGGAGACGCCCGCTTTTTGCCAGTTGAAGCAAAGCTGAATGCAACCCTTTTCTTTGCAGGACTGAACATAAACGACCCCTTTTTTGCCGTTGCGTTTCCTTTTCCAATCGTCTGATGCTCGAAAACGGGAATGAAAAACCCGGTTTTCGACTTGAAATTTGGTGGTGATACATATATATTATGCACCAATAACCATACACTTGTTTCAACAACCTCAAAACAACGGCGGTCTCCCTCCGCCGAATAAGGACCAGCAGCATGAATATGCGTTCTTGTTCCCCCCTCCTCGCGATCGCTTTGACTGCGATCGCAGTCTACACCCAGGCACAGGTCCCGTCCGCGGGCCGGCAGTCCGGTCAGAGTCAGACTCAACAGCAGAACCAGGGCCTTGTCCTGAACGACAAGGGCTATTTTGAACGGCAGGGCGTCAATTTCCTGGTGTTCAGCAACGCCTTCACGGGCGGGTTCAACGACGAGAAGAACGCCGGCATCGAGATCATCCATCACGGCGTGAGAACCGTCCAGGGCGGCGCCGTAAGACTGAGCAAGACCCCGGAACAGTGGGACCTGGTCCCGCAGTCGACGCGCAGAGTGAACCAGGCAAACAACTCCATCGAAGTCCAGATGCGCTTCAACGACTACAATTTTGCCTCGCGCGTCGTGGCCACGGCGAAGGGCAACGCCGTAGAGCTCTCCCTCTATCTGGACGAGCCGCTGCCCGAGTCCGTTGTCGGCAAGGCCGGCTTCAACCTCGAGTTCATCCCGTCCCAGTACTGGGGCAAGACCTACATCGTGGACGGCCGCATCAACCGGTTCCCGCGTTATGCCGTCAGCAAGACCGAGGTCCTGCCGAACGAACAGAAGGCCCGGCAGTACAAGGGATTCCGCACCTACGACGACCGCGACACGGGCAAGTTCGTCGATCCGCTGCCGCTCGAATCGGGCAAGACCTTCGTGATCGCGCCGGATGACCCCGAACGCATGATCAGGATCACGTCCGACGTCGACATGGAGCTGTTCGACGGCCGCATCGTCGCCCAGAACGGCTGGTACACGCTGCGCACGCAGCTGCCCGCTGGGAAGACCGGCAAGGTGATGACCTGGACCGTCGAACCGAACGCCGTCCCCGGCTGGATCCGCGAGCCGAATATCGGCTTCTCCCAGGTCGGATACGTCCCCGACCAGCCGAAGGTGGCCGTGATCGAGCTTGACAAGAACGACAAGCCGCTTGAGACCGCCGAACTCTGGAAGATCAACGAAGACGGCAACGAGACGCTGGCATACACCGGCAAGGTCAAGGAATGGGGCGATTTCTACAAGTACAACTATGTGAGATTCGACTTCAGCAAGGTGAAGGAGCCCGGCATCTATTTCATCAAGTACGGCGACCACAAGGCCGGAAACTTCATCATCAACGATTCCGTCTACGACCAGATCACCGACGCCACCAGCGACGTGTGGCTCCCCATCCACATGAACCACATGACGGTCAACGAAGCGTACCGCATCTGGCACGGCGAGCCCTTCAAGGAAGGCTACATGCAGGCCCCGCCGAGCGACCACTTCGACGGCCACTTCCAGGGGCAGGAAACCGCGATCAAGCCCGACGGCACCCCCTACAAGCCCTACGAGCTGATCCCCGGCCTGAACGTGGGCGGCTTCTTCGACGCCGGCGACTTCGACATCGAAATCGGCGCCACCTCGAATATGCTCAACAGTCTGATCATGGCCTGGGAACTCTTCCACGACGACCGTGACGAAACGTTCGTGAGCGAGGAACAGCGTTATGTCGACCTGCACCGTCCGGACGGCAAGCCCGACATCCTGCAGTACATCGAACACAGCGTGCTGAACTTCCTTGCCCAGGCCGAACAGCTCGGACACTTCGCGATGACGCTCTCCAACTCGGTCCTTGACAACTACCAACATCTGGGCGATGCAGCCACCATCACGGACGGTCTGCAGTACGATCCCAGCCTGAAACGGTTTGAGATCTCCGAAGACGGCAAGCGCAGCGGCAACCCCGACGACATGTGGGCGTTCACCAGAGGTAGTGGTCGTGGCATAGGCCGCAATGAAGTTACCCTGTTTGCTGCGGCAGCCCGCGTGCTGAAAGGATACAACGACGAGCTGGCCGAACGCTGCATGGCACAGGTCAAACGCCTTGAGGGTGACGGCAATGCTCCCGCCGGCGGCATGGGCGGCTTCGGCGGCGGCATGGGCGGCTTCGGCGGCGGCATGGGCGGTCAGCGTCCTGCCGGCGGTGGTGCTGCTGGCTTTGGCGGCGGTGCCGCAGGCGGTCCCGGTATGGGCGGCTTCGGCGGCGGCATGGGCGGACAGCGTCCTGCCGGCGGTGGTGCTACTGGCTTTGGCGGCGGTGCCGCAGGCGGTCCCGGTGCCGGATTTGGCGGTGCCGCAGGTGGACCCGGTATGGGCGGCTTCGGCGGCGGTGCCGCAGGTGGACCCGGTATGGGCGGCTTCGGCGGCGGTGCCGCTGGAGGTCCCGGTGCGGGTGCGGCTGGCTTTGGTGCCGGTGCACAGCGTCCTGCCGGTGCAGGCGCAGGTGCTGCTCCCGGCGGTGCCGGCATGGGCGGCTTCGGCGGCGGTGCCGCTGGAGGTCCCGGTGCCGGTGCTGGCTTCGGCGCTGGCGGACAGCGTCCTGCCGGTGCGGCCGGTGCTGCTCCTGGCGGTGCCATGGGCGGCTTCGGCGGCGGCATGGGCGGTCAGCGTGCCGGTATGGGTATGGGCGGCGGCTTCGGCGGCGGCATGGGCGGCTTCGGCGGCGGTCGCGGCGGTATGGCGGGCGGCGCAGGTGCGGCCCGCAGCGGCCAGCTCCAGCAGACCATCGACCGTCTGAAAGCCGAGACCCCGCGCGAAGAAGCGCTGAAACAGATTGAAGCGAAGGACAAAGACGCCTACGCCAGGATCCAGCAGAATCTCAACGATGCGAACACCAAGCTCCGCAAACTTGCGAAGGATGCCGGTGTCAGCATCCCCGACACTGCCGACCAGCAGAAAGCCGAATTGCTTGAGTTCTTTGACATTGAAGCCGACGCCATCGCGAAGCTCCTCGAAGTCGATAAGACCGATTCCGCTGCCGCGATGCGCGATTTCTACCGCCTCGTGCGGAAGTATAAATTGACGGCCCTCGTGCCCGGCAGCAGCAACAGCGCGACGAGCGGCGGCATGGGCATCGGCGGTCCCGGCTTCAGCGTCGGCAACAACTTCAACCTGCAGATGTACCGCACGACCGGAGAAGAATCCTACAAGGAACAGCTCGAGCAGGAGCTCCTGCAGTCCCTGGGCCGCGGCGCGAACGGCATCCGTCCCGCGCTTGAGGCGCTTCCCTACCTGAGCGACGGCTTCAAGAAGAAACTCGCCCCCTATATCGAGGACTACAAGGAATATCTGGACAGCTACGAGGATCTGAACCCGTACGGCGTGCCCATCGGCGAAGGCAACTGGGCCGGTAGCGGCTCCGTCACGGAAATGGGCCTCACGGCGACCCTTGCCAACCTCTACTTCCCGGAGATCATTGACAAGAGCTACGCCTACAAGGCCGCGGCGTTCCTGTTCGGCTGCCATCCGTATCACAACTACTCCCTCGTGGCCGCTGTCGGTGCCGCACGTCCGAAAGCGATGTTCTACGGCAACAACCGCGCCGACCTCTCGTTCATCCCCGGCAACCTGGCGCCCGGCCTGCTTTTCCGCAGACCCGACCACTTCGAGAACGTCGACGACTGGCCGTTCTTCTGGGGTGAAAACGAAGGCACGGTCGCAGGCAACAGCAACTATCTGCTGTTCAGCGAAGCCTTCAAGAAAATGGTGAAGAGCAAATAACGCTGAATGAAGCGGAAAAACAGTCCCCGGATCTCGTTCGAGGTCCGGGGAATTTTTGTATAAGGGGAAACGTTTTCGGAAGGAAAGAGCGGGATGTCGGGGGCATGGCATGATCCGCGGACCCGGGCCTGCCCTTGACTTTGTTCTTTTCGAAGGGATGGTGTTCCCCTGCGACAGGGAGGATGTCATCAGGCTGGAGTCGTATCTTGCCGGACCAGTATGAAATCGAGCGGCGGAAGGTTTGCTCCGGTGTTTCCCGCCGCCTGTTATCTGCCCGTATTCGAGGGTAGGGGGGCGTTCGCGTTCCGCCGGGCAGTGCTTGAAGCCATTTTTCCGCCGCCTGCCGGCAAAGAAACCCTTTTTCTGTCGCTCGCGGCAGCCGGGAGCATGCGTTTATAAAAAAGTCAACCGGACCGTGTTGCGATCCGGTTGACTCGATTGTCTTATGTCGGGGAAACCCGATTCAGCTTACTTGGACTCTTCCTTGGAGTCGTCGGTGAGCTTCTTCTGCAGGTCGCGCATTTTTTCGCGATACGCAGCGGGATCCTTCTGACGGAGTTCCTGAGCAGCCTTGTATTCATCCGGGAACTTTTCCTGGATCTGGCTGACGGTACTGACAGTGGCGCCGCCGCCCTGGCCGGGGCCCATGCCGCCGCCAAAGCCGCCCATGCCGCCGCCGAAGCCGCCCATGCCGCCGCCAAAGCCGCCCATGCCGCCGCCGAAGCCGCCCATGCCGCCGCCGAAGCCGCCCATGCCGCCGGGCATACCGCCCTGGCCGCCCTGACCCTGCGGACGCTGGCCGCCCTGACCGCCCTGGCCGCCCTGACGCGGAGGACGCTGGCCGCCCTGGCCGCCCTGAGCACCGGCGGGACGCTGGCCGCCCTGGCCGCCCATGCCGGGACCGCCCTGGCCGCCCATCGGGGGCATCATGCCGCCCTGGCCGCCACCCATTCCGGGGAAGCCGCCCATGCCGCCGGGAGCACCGGCTCCGGGAGCACCACCGGGTGCGCCGCCCTGGCCGCCCATCGGAGGCATGCCGCCGCCGAAGTTGGGCATGCCGCCCTGGCCGCCGCCCATCGGGGGCATACCGCCGCCCATGCCGCCGCCGAAGTTGGGCATACCGCCGCCCATGCCGCCGAAGTTGGGCATACCGCCGCCCATGCCGCCGAACATGCCGCCGAAGCCGCCGCCGCCCTGCTGGGCAGCCTTGATCTCATCTTCCGTGAAGACTTTGCCCTTGGCCTTCTTGCCGGCCTCGGTGCGCTTCTGAGCGAAGAGCCACTTGAAGGTCTCGGGATCGGCATATGCCTTTTCCCAGGAGTTGTGCTCGACGCCTTCGTAGATCGTGAGCTTCACGTTCTTGTTGCCGGCGTCTT
>JBGUKB010000012.1:0-3557 GCA_045114235.1 Victivallales bacterium | reverse complement strand
AGCGACTTCATGCCGATCCACAGGACGCCGCCCATGACGGCGATGTAGACCGGCAGGACCAGCACGAATTCCATCAGGACCGAGCCGCGGCGCGTTCGATTTGCTTTTTTAATGTCCCAGGTAGTCACGGAGTTTGTCCCAGTTCAGTTTCTGTTCGCTTTTCTTGTTTCCGCCGTTCTTGTTGTCTTCGGCGATGAGGCCTCCCGGCGGCTTGAGCTTTTCCCAGTCGGGCAGCTTCTTCTGGTCGACGTCCTTGCCCTTCGCGTCGACCCAGCCCTTCTTGTCGAGCATGATGTCCTTCAGGATGTTGTCGCCGATCGGGACGAACGTCTGCGCCTTGCCGACTCCGGCGCAGAGATCCCAGGCGTGCTTCACGGGCAGCATCACGCCGTCCCAGTCGGTCTCCACCAGGTTCCATTCCTTTTCGCGGCTTTCCTTCACGTACCCGATGTTGTAATCGGAACTCTTCATCTTCGCTTCCTTGTCCTTGTTGTACGTCTTGTAGCCCGCGCGGGCGGTCGCGATGGCGCACATGTACTCGGGGCGGTTCCCGTTCGCCACGCTCGGATTGAACGCGGAGAGGATGCCGGACGCCGTCAGCGACTGCGCGTTCGACATGAACCCGTCGAATTTCGCCAGCGGATTCGCCGTTTTCCGCACGATCGCGACCGTGATGGTCCCGCTCTTGCCGAAGAAAGTCGGCAGAAGCGTGATCGGAATCGCGGGCGTAACGACCAGGCCGATTGGCATATTCTCTTTGATGAGCGGAAAGTCGGTTCCCTTGATCTTTGGGTGGCCGCGTTTCCAGCCGCCGGAGCCGCGCGCGACAGGCGGCAGATGGAGTGAACAAACATAAGGGATCTCAATATGCAACCATTTGGTCCAGAACCAGTCCCATTCCGCATACAGGACTTTTTTCTGCTGCTGGTACACGCGCCAGAAGCCGACGGGCGATTTCTGTTTCATCCAGACGTCCGTCCCCCGGCCGAACACGTCCTTCGGCTTGAAACTCTTCAGCGTCGGGTCGGCAAACGCGATAAAAGCTTGCTCGTTGTCTTCGGTTCCCGGCATGGTGAGAAAGCTCAGATTGATGTCGCCCATGTGAACTTTCACATAATAATCGTCCTTGCATTCCATCATGTTCGCGATGGCGATCTGCTGGGCGGTCTCCTTGACTTTTTTCTGGTATTCGTCCCTCAGATTGACGAGCTTCTTCGTCATCTTGATGATGTTGTAGCTGTATGTCATCACCTTCGGCAGGTTTGTGACAGTGCCTTTCCCCTTGATGTTCGCCTCGGCAATATGATAGGTCTGGTTGAGCAGGAATCTCGACAGCATTCCCTGTCCGTTGAACTCCTTTGCTACAAGCGGGAGGCCGACGCCTGTTCCAGCGAGTTTGAGAACGCTGTCATTGACGAGTTCGTCCGTTCCGCAGTTGAAATTCAAGCCCGGTGCATGCATATGGCACGGGCTATTCTCCGAGACGCACGTCGCAAAATCTTTGGAGAATTTGGCGAAGACCGTGGCGCAGAAGGTATCCATCGCCAGATCGAGCGAACGTTTCTGCAGATCCACGTAGGTCCATGCCATCGCCTTGTTCACCGTCGCCATCCGGCTAAGGTAGTCCGCCTGGACCACCGCCGCGGAATACGCCGCAGCGTCCGCCGCGTTCTGGATCTCGATCTTGTTCCGAACCACCTCGCCGACGCCGTAGATCCCGATCACCATCAGGTAGATCGGCATGACGAACGACAGCGTGACGGCGAGCGCCGCGCCGGAATTCCCCTTCGCCAGCTCGTTGCTCCGGGCTTTGAATACGCCCCAAATGCTTGTCGGAAGTCGGTTCGCCATATTCAGAAAATGTCCAGAGGATATGCTTTCGTCCCGTACGGGATGTTGACCACGCTCGTCGAGCTGAGCTCGATATACGGGATCTTCAGTTCTTTTTCCAACTCGACCGTCTGCGGATCGTCCGCGAGCAGCGCAGGGTTCAGCGCGTACGCCTGCTCGTCGAGTTTCTTCTGCCAGTCCTTGTCCTTCTTTTTCGGGTTCGCGAAGAACGCGATCAGGGGCCCCGCGACAGGGACGTTCAGGAACATTTTGAATTTGACCGTGCAGCGCACCCCGGACGGGTCGATGTCCGTCAGCGGGATGTCGACGGACACCTGCTTCTCCAGGTATTTCGTGTCGGGCAGATACCCCCAGCCGTCCAGCTTGCAGTACTCGTCCTTGGCCCGCTCGGAATCCTTGCCGCCTTTATTGTTCTGCGCGGAAGCCGCGGGCGACGCGGAAACGACCGCGAGGACCCGCTTGACGACCTTTTCCGCCTGGGTCTGACGTTGGATGTTGTTCGTCACCATGGATGAACGCGCTCCCATATAGGCGGCATAATGGACCACCTGCCACGTGATCATGATCTGCGCCAGCTGCATGGCGAAGAGGAACAGCACGAGCAGGACCGGAAAGCAGAGCACGAATTCCAGCAGGACCGCGCCCTTGCGTTCTTTCAGGAAGTTTTCTCTTCGTCCGAGCATCGCCGCACCTCGTCAAACCATATAAGCCAGCTGGATCAGCAGATTGCACCACAGGCCCGCCGCGATCGCCACGCCGAACGGCACGCGGCATGCCTCCGTGTCCTTCGGAGGCATCGACTTCCGCCCCTCGGCGCTGTCGTACCGCCAGTCGAAGAGGCAGCGCAGGTAATGCTTCAGCCGTGCCGCGTTCACCCATTTCATCGACAGCATCACCACGGCCAGGATGATCCCCGCGAAGGAGATCAGCAGAAGCAGGTTCAGCGTGTTGATCAGCGAATCGCTGGTGACGCCCGGACCCGCCGTCAGCCCCGCCGCGAACATCATCTTCACGTCGCCCGCGCCCGCCGCACGCAGATAGAACGGCAGGAGCATGAACAGCGAGGACAGGAACGCCACGGTCAGGGACGCCAGAAAATAATCCAGACCCGCGGCAAGCGCGACCGCCGCCATGACCGCCGCGCCGCCGAAGGTCAGGCGGTTCGGGAGTTCATGCCGTTTGCAGTCGCACACCGAAAGCCAGATCAGCCACGGCGTCGCCAGCGCCAGTTTGATGAGAATCAGGTTTGTGGCGTTCATGGTCCAGGAAAAAAGAAAAAGGACAGGAACTAAGCGTCTGCGTCATTCCTGTCCGGATCGAGCTGAAAAGCCGCCTCCTCACTTATCGTAGTTGTGCATGTTCTTTTCGTGCTCGTTTGCGGCCTTGATGTCTTTCGCGGCCTCGCCCTTCAGATTGTTCTGATAATTCGCGGCCCCCTTCGCATCGGACATGGACTTGGTCGCCACGTTCATCTCATGGGAAACGTTCTTGCCGAAGATGATCACGGCCACGACGACAGCAGCGGCGATCAGGAGTGCGATGATGACGTATTCCATCATCACGGCATGTTTTTTTCTGACGGTCAGCATAAACGACCTCACTTATCGTAGTTGTGCATATTCTTTTCGTGTTCGTTCGCCTTCTTGATGTCGTCCTGAGTGCCGGTTTTGACCTCTTTCTGCGCGGTCTCGGCGCCCTTCGCATCG
>JBGUKB010000011.1:0-31112 GCA_045114235.1 Victivallales bacterium | reverse complement strand
CACCTCGCCGACATCCGCCAGCTCCTCCAGGTCCTCATGATGCTCCGCGACAAGGGAAACACCATCCTCGTCATCGAGCACAACCTCGACGTCATCAAGACCGCCGACTACATCATCGACCTCGGCCCCGAGGGCGGCGACGACGGCGGACGCGTGATCGCCGCAGGCACCCCGGAGGAAGTCGCCGCCTGCAGAAAGTCCTATACCGGGAAGTTCCTGAAGCCCCTGCTGAACAACCTGCTCTGAAAGGAACTCTCCTATGAAACGTGAAGAACTCCCGGGATTTGTGAGGGAACTCCCGATCACGATTCTGACCCTCGCGCTGATTCTCACCGTTTTCTGGCCGCTTTACCGTCGCTACCGGAAGAAAGCGGAAGAGAGCCGGGCGCGCGACGCTCAGGAGATGACAATCCCGGTTGAAATCTCCGAAGATGATTCCGACGAGCCGGGATCGGACGGAAATGCGGGCCGTCTTTCCGATTGAAAAACCATCCCGTGTCCGAGCGCAGCCGGACACTGCCCGACACACCATGTGTGGGCTTTGCCTCCTTTTTCGCAGTCTTTCATGCGCGCCGGGGTTGCATTTCCGCTGATAAAGGTTATAGTATTTCAGAGTTGTTTATTATTTCTCCGTAAACTGCGACCTTGAACCCGGCAACAGAAACATCCCCCCATGAACCAGCAGACTTCCGCTCGATCCCACGCTTTCGGCTGCACCATTCTCGGCAGCGGCAGCAAGGGCAACGCCACGGTCATCCACGGCCCGGAAGGCAATCTGCTGCTCGACGCGGGGTTCTCCGCGAAGGAGCTGATGTGCCGCCTCGAACGTGTTCAGGTCGATCCGTGCTCCCTCCGCGCGATCCTCATCACGCACGACCATTCCGACCACACCAGCGCGTGCCGCATCGTCTCGAACCGCCTCGGCATCCCCGCCTACTTCCTCCCGGAAACGTTCTGCGAGCTCTCGAAATGCGCGAACAAGGTCCCGGAACACAAGATCCTCATCACGCCCGGCTCCCCACTCGATCTCTGCGGCGTCCACGTCGAACCGTTTTCCGTTTCACACGACACGCCCGCCGTCGCGTACACGTTCTCCGTCCACGCGCACAAGATCGGGTTCGCGACCGACCTCGGATTCGTCTCCAACCTCGCGAAGGCCAAGCTCAGCGGCTGCGACCTGCTCGTGCTGGAAACCAATTACGACCCTGGCAAACTCCGCGCCTCGGCGCGCCCGATCACGCTCAAACGCCGCATCGCGGGCAAACAGGGCCACCTCGGCAACCCCGACGCCATGGAGGCGCTCGCCGAACTCCTGTCCCCGAACACACGCAGCCTGGTCTTCGCGCACCTCAGCCAGGAGTGCAACGACCCCGCGCTGGTCGCCGAGCTCGCCGAATCCCGCCTCGCCGAACTTCAAAGGCAGGACGTTTCGTTCCGCATCGCTTCGCAGTTCGAACCTCTTGAGACCTTCTGGCTGGAGTGAACACGGCCATGGCAGAGCAGACACCTCGCAGGATCAAGATCGCATGTCCCGGCTGCGGACAGAAGCTCGACGTCTCCGAGCTGACGGCTTTCTCCCGCGTGAACTGCCCCGCCTGCTCGTTCGAGCTCATCGTCCCAAAATGGTTCAACAACTATCTGCTGGAGGCGCCCGAGGGAAAAGGCGGCATGGCGACCGTCTACCGTGCGCTCGACATCGCGCTTGACCGCGAGGTCGCCATCAAGGTCTTCGACCCGGAGCTCGCCTCGAAGGGCGTTTCTCCCGACCTCTTCCTGCATGAGGCGCGCATCGCCGCCACGATCAACCATCCCGCGGTCGTACCCATCTACTCCTGCGGAGAATGCGACGGCTCCGCGTACATCGTCATGCAGTATATGGGCGGCGGCACGCTCGAAAGCCGCCTGCGCAAGGCGAAAGGCCGACTGCCCGTCATGGAGACCTGCCGCTGGATCCGCGACGTGTGCGAGGGGCTGGACGCCGCCCGCGAGCTCGGCGTGGTCCACCACGACGTCAAGCCTGGAAACATCCTGCTCGACCTCGATTCCAACGCCAAGATCTCCGACTTCGGGCTTTCCCAGGCCGTTTCCGGCAAATCCGCCCCGGCGTTCCTCGACACCTCCAAAATGTGGCTCAGTCCGCAGTACGTCAGCCCGGAAAAGGTCCTGACCGGCGAGGAGGGCCCGGAAGGCGACGTCTACAGCCTCGGCGCGTCCTTCTACCACTTGCTCACCGGGGAACCGCCCTTCCAGTCGGACAACATGCAGGAGCTCGTCGACATGCGGACCGAGCGCGACCCCGTCCCGCCCGACCTCGTCCGCCCGGACATTACCCCGGCGCTCTCCTCGGTCATCCTCGACATGATGAACCGCGATCCCGCCGCCCGTCCTTCCTACAAACAGGTCGTCACGCGCATCAACGACGCCCTCCGCGCCGTCATGCGTCCCGCGCAGCCCGTTTCCGAAGCAAAAGCCGCGCCGAAATCCATTGTACGCAAGGTCTTCAGCGTCCCCGCCGGGCGCATCGACCCCGCAAAAAAACATTCGTTCCGCGCCTCGCACGTCACGCTGCTGCTGATCCTGCTCTTCCTGATGTGCGGACTCTGCTTCCTCGTCTTCCTGCCGCGCTTCGTGGACCAGCGCTCCCTGCTGGACGCCGCGCCCTCTCTGAAAGCGATTTACGGCGACCTGCCCGCGGAATCCTTCCCGTTCATGGACGGATCTTTCTATGAATCCCCGATGCTCGACGCCGAGCTCGCGTTCGCCGATTTCGACGCTCCGCCGGAAGCCCGCTACGCCGCCGCCTGGGTCTCCGGCGTCTCGCAGATGCTTGACGCCTCGCCCTCCGCGGTCGCGTCCGTGGCGGATATGGGCGACCATCTCCGGTCCGCCGCGTCCCTCGCCGGGACAACGCCGCCTGCCGCCGACGCGTACTGCCTCGCCGTCCTTTCCCGCCTCGACCCGAATCCGCCGGACGTGTATTTCTCGGCGGAGCAGCAGGTCCGCGTGCTGCTGGGACGCCTGATCCGCACCCTGTACGACCTCGACTCGGATACGCTCGAAAACGGCCGCGCCCCGGACCGCATCCTCGCGCAGTTCGGCACGCTCCGCACCGCCTTCCGGTCCCTGCCGGATGGCTCCTGGCTCGCGAAACTCTACGGTCCGCGCCTCAACGACTGGCGTGCCGCGCTGTCCGGCGATTCCGCCCCGTCCGACGACCTCGAACCGCTCTTCCGCCGCCTGCCTCTTCAATCCGGCCCTGTGAAAAGGCCGGGAAATATCCTCCCCGGCCCGTCCGGGACGCCGATTGACGCTCCCTTCGGCGTACCTTCCCGCACGACACCCGCGGACGAGGACGATCCAATCGATTTCTGAACTTGTCCCCTTCGCACGGCGGAACGGCTTTCGCGTCGACATCTTTCCCTCCCGCGGTTGCATTTCCGCCGTCTTCATGCTATATTATTTTCGGACACGGAGCACGCGGCTCCGTTTCTTCATTTTCATCGCACACCCGACAGAAAGGTTTCCCGTTGAAGACATCCCGTATTTCCGAGGGCATCCTGGAACACGCGCTCTCCGCCCTGACCGCCTGGGAAAATGACGGCGTCTCCCTCGACGACTGCCTGGACGAACTCCGCGCCGGGGATTTCCCTGCGAAAGCCGCCGTCGCCTCCCTCCTGTTCGAGTATTTCCGCCACAAGTATTTCCTGGATTCCCTGCTCATCAAGCACGCCCGGAAGGGTAAGGTCAACCAGCAGATGCGCCTTCTGGTCTCCCTCGCCGCCGCACAGGTCTTCTTCCAGACCGGGCTCCCCTGGCAGTCCGCCGTGAACATCGCCGTCGACACAGCCAAACGGCTCCGCGGCCCCGGCGGAGGCGCGTTCGTGAACGCCATTCTCCGCGCCTATGTCCGCGACGATTCCATCGACCGCGCGCACATCCCCGCCGACTGCCCGCCGCTCCTGCAGGAACGCTGGACCAAGGCCTACGGGCCGGAACGCGCTGCCGCCATCCTCGGCCAGTTCGCCTCCAACCCGCCCATCTCGGTGCGGCTGCGCCCCGGCGCGGACGCCTCCCTGCTGGCGGACTGCGGCCCGGACTCCTTCGACCCCGATTTCGACACGGGCGACTTCCGCTTCTTCACGCTGAAAAACACGGCCGGCCTCTTCGACAATCCGCTGCTGCAGGATGGTTCCCTCTACGTGCAGGACCCCGCCACATCCATGGGGCTCGGCCTGCTGGAATCCAAGCCGTCCGGCGCGATCCTCGACCTCTGCGCCGCGCCCGGCGGCAAGACCATCATGCTCTCCGAACTCGCTGCGCCCGGCGCGAAAATCACCGCCGCCGACCGTTCCCGGAAACGCGTCTCCACGCTGAACGTCAATCTCCGGCGCGCCGGGGTCAAGGCGAAGACCGTCACCGCCGACGCCCGCGAACTCCCGTTCCCGCCGCAGTCCTTCGACTTCATCCTCGCCGACGTCCCGTGCTCGAACACCGGCGTGATCCGCCGCCGTCCCGACGTCCCGTGGCGCTTCTCGAAAACCCGCCTTTCCGAGCTCGCCGTGCTCCAGCACGCCATCCTGAAAAGCGCGGTTTCCCTGCTCAAGCCCGGCGGCACGCTCCTCTATTCCACTTGCAGCCTCGAATTCGAGGAAAACCTCGGGCGCGTCCGGCTGCTTCTTTCCGAATATCCCGATCTCTCGCTCGTCCGCGAACAGACGCTCTTCCCGACCGGCACGCACGACGGCGCGTTCTCCGCCGTCCTGAAGCTCGCCTGAACCGCATCCGCTCGCACAACCGCAACCGAAAACAGGAAAGGTCACGATCATGGCAACCGTCATCATCTCCAGCGGCATCACAAGCTCAGGGCTCGTGATAGGCTCCGGCAACGGCCTGGAGGTCTACGGCACGGCGGAGAACACCTCCGTTTTTTCCGGCGGTTCCGCGACCGTCTTCTCCGGCGGAACAATGATCGTAACGCAAGTCGACGATTCCGGCTTCCTGGATGTCTGCGGCGGCGTGGCGAACAGCAACACAGTGCTCGGCGGCGGCCGCGTCCTCGTTTCCTCCGGCGGCAGCGCCAACGTGAACAGCATTCAGAGCGGCGGCTCCATGACCGTGGGGCCCGCCGGGCGGGCGTCCCTCGTCGCGAACAGCGGCGGCATCCTGACCGTTTCCTCCGGCGGGACCGCGTATATTGCAAATGCCACGGACAAAGGCCTCGTCGAGATCCTGGACGGCGGGTCCGGCGTCTTCGTCACGCTCGCGGATACCGGACGGCTGACCATTTCCTCCGGCGGCCGCGCCGAAAAAGTCAATCTGAACGGCATCGCCACGGTTTATGCGGACGGCTCCGCTTCGGATGTCACCGTCTCGGACGGCGGCAGATTTCTGGTCTCCGGCGGATTCGCGCAGGGCGTCAATGTCCTCGCGGGTGGAAATGCCGTTCTGTCCGGCGGTTCCGCAAACAACACCTCGGTCGCTGCCGACGGGTTCCTCACGGTTTCTTCCGGCGGAACGGCTTCCGGCGTCGAGGTCAACGGCTGGACGACGGTCCTGGCCGGCGGCACGGTCGACAGTGTCACGGTCAATCCCGATGCCTGGCTCGTCGTCTCCTCCGGCGGCAAACTGACCGGACAGATGACCTTCGCCGAAGGCGCGTCCGTGAACGCCTACGGAAACTCCATCCTCGACTTTGACATCTCCGCGCTTGCGCCCGGATCGGACGCCCGCGTCAACGATCTTTCACTCGTCCACGGTTCGCCCGGATTCACCCTCACGGTCTCCGGTTCGCAGACGTACGGAGACTATTCCCTTGCCGGCTGTGTTACCGATTTCAGCAAAACGATTTCCGTCGTCAGCGAACTCGGCGAAGCGCTCGGCACGCTCACGGTCGGACAAACGGCGGTCATCGGCGGCACGAACTACAAACTCGATCTTGCCGAAGGCGTGCTGTCCGTTTCGGTCGGCGCCATCGAACCCACCGGTCCGGCAAAGAGCGACATTGACGCGAACGGCATTTCCGACGTCCTCTTCCAGTACACCGGAGGGCAGGGCCAGATCGGATTCTGGATGAACGGTACGAGCGAATGGAAGAGCACGAACGCAACGCACCCGGTCAATACCTGGGAGGTCCTCGGCGCCTACGATATGAACGCGAACGGCAAGGCGGATTCCGTCCTGGTCGGCAACGTGGAGGTCGGCGGCATCAAGGGCGCGTTCATCGGCTACTATGTCGATTCGGAGGACCTCGACGCGAACTGGGTCAACATCAGCTACCTCACGAACAGCGAGGGCTACATTTGGAAAAACAAAGTCGGCAACCTGACCGGAAACGATGGCATGAACTCCATCGTCTGGCACTCCGCCGAACTCGGCGCGCTCGGCGTCTGGACCGACGGCACGGACACCTGGGTCGGCCTCGGCGCGGGTTACGATTCCAACTGGACGCTCGTCGGCTGCGGCGACTTCGACGGCGATGGAAAAGACTCCGTGCTGATGAGTTACGCTGGCGGTGCGAAGTATTACGCGGTCGGAATCGACGGCACGCCCGCGGACCTCGGGTCCGCAGACTGGTCCGGCTGGGATGTCCGCGCGATCGGCGATTTCGCGGGCGACGGAAAGGACGATCTGGTCCTCTTCCACACGGAATCCGGCGCGATGGTCATGGTCGCGGACGGAGAGACCGACCATTACACGACGGTCGGTCAGCTCGACGTAAAAGACTGGTTCGTAGTCGGCGCGGGCGATTACAACGGCGACGGCAAAGACGATCTGCTGGTCCGCCAGTATTCCACCGGCATGCTCGGATACTACAGCTCCGGCGACACCGCGCAGTGGGTCGAAATGGGCTATGGCGTCGACATGAACTGGACCGTCATCGCCTGAGGCTGCACCTCAACTGCGGTTGTGCTCTCAGCTTCGCTTGAGCACGGGACGTAAAATGTGCTCTCGCGTAGCAGAGCACAATATCAGCACCGCCTGCGGTGTACTCTCGCGTAGCAGAGCACAATATCAGCACGGCTTGTCGTGTGCCGGAGCGTAGCCGGGCACTACCGCCGTAGAGGGCTTGCCCTACTTAATGGGGGTTGATCTGCTTGTAGTCGGCGGCGAAGCGTTTCACTTCTTCTTTCGAGATCAGGCCGTCGGCGCAGAGGTCCTCCATGGAACGCTGGAGCGTAATCATGCCGTCCTTCAGGCTGGTCTCGATCACGGTCTGCAGCTGATGCGTCTTGCCCTCGCGGATGAGCGCCTGCACGGGCGGCGTGCCGATCATGATCTCGAACGCTGCGATGCGGCTTGAGGCGTCGATGCTCGGGATGAGGCGCTGTGAGATCACCGCCAGGAGCGTGCTCGCGAGCTGAAGCCGGATCTGGTTCTGCTGGTACATGGGGAATGAGTCGACGATGCGGTCCACGGTCTGCGGCGCGCTGTTCGTGTGGATGGTGGCGAAGACGAGGTGCCCCGTCTCGGCGGCGGTGAGCGCGGCGGAGATGGTCTCGGTGTCGCGCATTTCGCCGACCATGATGACGTCCGGGGCTTCGCGGAGGGCGTATTTGAGGGCGGCGGCGAAGCTGTGCGTGTCGGCGTGAAGCTCGCGCTGCTCGATGATCGAATTGATGTTGCGGTGCACGTACTCGATCGGGTCCTCGATCGTGATGATGTGGGCGTTGCGCGTGCGGTTGATGACGTCGAGGAGCGAGGCGAGCGTGGTGGACTTGCCGCTTCCGGTCGGGCCGGTCATGAGGATGAGCCCCTGGCGTTTCGAGCAGAGCCCGGACACGACTTCCGGCAGGCCGAGCTGGGCGGGCGTCGGGATCTTCACGTTCACGACGCGGGCGACCATGCCGAGCGTGCCGCGCTGGAAGAATGCGTTCACGCGGAAACGCGAGTTCGGGATGTTCAGCTCCTTGCCGAAATCGACGGACAGCGCGAAGTCGAGCTCGCGGTTCTCCTCCAGTTCGACGCGCTGCCGCTGGTTGATCACGCTGAAGAGCAGACGCCGGACGTCGTCGTTGTCCAGCACGGGCATATTGAGCTCGCGGAGTTCGCCGTTGATGCGGAGCGTGGGGCGCACGCCCGTGGACAGGATGAGGTCGCTCGCCTTCACCTGAAGCGAAGCAAGGAACAGCGTTCGCATGTCGACCACGGTGTCGTCGGGCGCGCCCTCGAGCTTCGAGCCGTAGTAGCTGCGGAACGCGTCGACGCCGCTCTCCATGCCGCGCACGAGCAGGTCGAATTCGTCGCGGTTGTCTGCCGCGAGCCGGGCGTCGTCCAGCGAGATCTTCCCGGTCTGGTACAGGCGGAAGATGGAACGGTTGAACGGGATCATGCCCTGTTCGATGTTGCTGCGGAGCGCGTCGTCCAGCGACCTGTAGTCGCGCCCGGCGACGAGCTTGCGGACCAGCGCCGTGCCGAGCAGGATCTCGACCGCGGGGATCATGCCGCCGCCAATGGACGGGATCAGGCGCTGCGCGATGATGCCGTTCAGCGCCGCACCGAGGTCGATCGCGGTCTGTTCGCGTCCCTCCTCCGGGAACATGTTGATGATGCGCTCGACCGCCTGCACCGAGCCGGACGTGTGAACCGTGCTGATGACGAGGTGTCCGGTGAGCGCGGCGTTGATGGCCGTGGCGATGGTCTCCGGGTCGCGCATTTCCCCGATCACGATCACGTCCGGGTTCTCGCGGAGCGCGCTGCGAAGCGCGGAGGAGAATCCGCCCTCGCGGTGGGTGTTGATCTCGCGCTGGGAGACCACGGACTGGCGGTCGGAATAGACGAACTCGATCGGGTCCTCCAGCGTGAGGATGTGCTTCGGCATGGTGCGGTTGATGTGGTTGATCATGGCGGCGAGCGTGGTGGACTTGCCGCAGCCCGTAGTGCCGGCCACCAGGATCAGTCCGCGCGGAGCCTCGGCGAGCTTGTCGAGCAACGCGGGCAGGTTCAGTTCCGCCGTCACGATATCGTCGCCGTTCAGGATCGGGCGCACCGCCGCAGAGGGACCGCCGATGGCGCGGAAGAAGTTCACGCGGATGCGGCTGCCGTCCGGGAGCCGCCACGAGGCGTCGAACGAGCCGGATTCCGCATACGCCGCCTCGCCCCGTTCACCGATGACCGCCCGGCGGAACGCGTCCATGGACTCCGCGGAGACCGCCCCGAACGTCCCGAGGGGCGCGACGGTGCCCCTGATGCGCGCGTTGGGCTTTTTTCCGGCGGAAAGGAAAAGATCGGAGACATGCGCTCCGGCGGCGAATTGCAGGATCGGCAGAATCGTATTCATCGGGAAAGCTTTCGGTGAGGTTGCAGTTTTCGCATTAAAATATCCGTGAAACTGTGATTTGTCAAGTCGCATAGAGTGAAAAACGCACGCGAAAAGCGCCGAAACCGGAAAAAAACGCGGAAAAATGCGGAAAAAAGAGATTTGTGCTTTGATGAATTCAAATCTTGTGCTATATTTTTAGAAACAAGTTTTTTCTCGACCCGAAACATTTTTTGCCCGACATCACGAGGTTCAGCATGGCTCTCTGGGGCGGCAGATTCGCCGAACAAACTCAACGCAGCGTTCAGGACTTCACCCAGTCCATCTCCTACGACAAACGCCTCTACAAGCACGACATCGCCGGCAGCATGGCGCATGCCGCCATGCTCGGCGCGGCCGGGATCATCCCGAAGGAGTCCGCCGATGCCATCTGCCGCAAGCTCGCGGTCCTGAAACGCAGGATCGCTGAAGGCAAAATGGAGTTCAAGGTCGAGCTGGAAGACATCCACATGCACATCGAGACGGCGCTGACCGAAGCGCTCGGCCCCGAGGGCGCGCGTGTTCATACGGCACGCAGCCGCAACGACCAGATCGCGCTCGACATCCGCCTGTATCTGCGCGACGAGATCGACGATCTGACGAAGGAGATCCGCACGCTTCAGGCCGCGCTCGTGAAGAAGGCCGACGAGCACAAGCGCACCGTCATGCCCGGCTTCACCCACATGCAGCACGCGCAGCCCGTCCTGCTGGCGCATCATCTGCTCGCCTACGTCGAAATGCTCGCCCGCGACGCCGGACGCCTCGCCGACGCCCGTCGGCGCATCAACGTGATGCCGCTCGGGTCCGGCGCGATCGCCGGGACCACGCTCCCCATCGACCGTGAATTCGTCCGCAAGCGCCTGAAATTCCCGAAGATGACGCGGAACAGCATGGACGCCGTCGCCGACCGCGATTTCGCCTGCGAGCTCCTCGCCGCGCTTTCCATTTTCGCCATGCACATTTCCCGCCTCTCCGAGGACCTGATCCTCTGGATGTCGCAGGAATTCTCGTTCGTCACATTCGGCGACGCCTTCTGCACGGGGTCCAGCCTCATGCCGCAGAAGAAAAATCCCGACATCGCCGAACTCTCCCGCGGCAAGACCGGCCGCATCTACGGCGACCTGACCGCGCTCCTCACCATCTGCAAGGGTCTCCCGCTGACCTACAACCGCGACCTGCAGGAGGACAAGGAGCCGCTCTTCGACGCCATCGACACCGTCCACGCCATCCTCAGCGTCTATCCCTCCATGATCGACTCCATGAAGGTCAACAAGGACGCGATGCTGAAGGCGGCGTCCGACCCAGGCCTCATGGCGACCGACCTCGCCGAAGCGCTCGTCCGCAAGGGCGTGCCGTTCCGGTTCGCGCACCACAAGGTCGGCGCGCTCGTCAAGTTCGCCGCGGATCACAACAAGCTCCTGAACGAACTCACGCTGAAGGAGATGAAGAACGTGTTCCCGGAGGCCGACGCCTCCATGCTGAAACTGTTCGCCCCGGTCCACGCGGTCGAGGGACGCGACGTCTATGGCGCCACCGGGTTCAAGCAGGTCGCCTCTCAGGTCGCATTCTGGAAAAAGGAGCTTCGCATCCCGTCATGACGCGTTTCCGCCGGACACTTTTCCTCGGCACAACGGCCGGAATCCTCTGCCTCTGCGGCGTACTTGCCTCGGCGGCGCAGGACGTCTTTCTGCGTCCGGCCACGGAGGCGTTCGTCGACAAGGACACGCTGCTGGTCTTCCCCGCCCAGGTCGACACGTTCCAGAAGGTCCGCGTCCGCAAAAACGAAAATCCGGTGTTCGGCACGGTCGTCCGCTATGAAAACGAGCTGGGGACCTGCGCCGACGTGTATCTCTATTCGCTCGACACCGGCGCGAAACCGGTTCAGCGGGACATGTACGAAAAACACTGCCGGGAGACCGACCAGGGCATCCTGGACCTCTCCGTCCAGAACCCGAAGATCTCGGTCGCGCATCTGGAGGCGGCCCCCGGCCGGAAAGCCCCGGAAGGCGGTTACGAGGCTTTCTACCGGATTCAGAACGGCTCCACGCAGATGGATTCCGTGCTGTATCTCGCGCTCTACAAAGGCAAGCTCGTCAAAGTCCGCGTCTCCTATTCGTCCGAAGACAAGGACGAGCTCACGCACGCATGCCTCTTCATCGACGCCGTCGCCGCCATGCTGAACAAGGACAAATCCGCCTCGGCTAAAAACACGGAGCCCCTGCAGGACAAACCGGAAGCCCCGAAAGCGGATCCGCCGAGATCCGGGGCGAAATCCTGAGTGTTGGAAGGAATGAGCGTATACGCCTTGAAACGGCGCGCTTGTTTTTGAATTGGTCACGTTCAAGGAGCCGACCCATGCCCGGAATCAAACCGTTTGCCATTCCCGAGGAGGAATTCGAGGAGGAATACGTCCGCCCCTCGAGCGGGCCGGGCGGCCAGCATCAGAACAAGACCGAAAACGGCGTCCGGCTGCAGTGGAACGTCGCGGCGACCGCCGTCCTGACCGATGCCCAGAAGGACCGTCTCCGCGTCCTCGCCGCACCGTACATGCAGGGCGACCTGCTTGTCGTCATGGAGCGCTCCAGCCGGAGCCTCGCCCGGAACCGCGAACACGCCCGCGAACGCATCCGCGACCTCGCCCTGGCGGCGCGCCCGGAACCCCGCAAGCGCCGTCCGACGAAGCCGACCAAGGCATCGAAGGAACGCCGCCTGAAGGAAAAAGCCGCACGCGGCCGCATCAAGGCGCTCCGTTCGGGACGCGATCCCGGCGACTGATCCCAACCTTTTTTCAACCACAAAAAAACGGAGCGATGAACCGGATCACCGCTCCGCTTGGCTTCTTTTTTTGTCTTCGTCCGCATCAGATCTTCGGCAGTTTCTGGACGAACCGGAACTGCACTTTCTGCGGCGAGGACGTGATCTCCTGTTTGATCGTCGACGAAACCGGAGACGGATGCCCCAGGCGCGAGGTCGCGCGTGCAGGAGAACGCAGCACTTGCGAACTGCGCGGCGACATCTTCCGCATTTTCGCCTGGGCCATCTCCAGGTCGGACTGAAGCTTCGCGATTTCCTTCTGGTCGGCGTTGAACCGGTCGATCAGCCCGGAAACGAGCGACATCCGGTTTTCGCACGGGTATTTGAACATTCCGAGTTCGCTCAGGAAATCGAAGATGATGTCGCCGCCCCAGGATTCGATCGCGGCGGATATGATCTCGCGCGTCAGGTTCGGGATCGTCAGGAGCTTGTTCACCATGTCCCTTCGGAAGGTGCTGCGGATGGCGTCCAGCACGGACACGTTCGTTTCATAGGCGTTCTGGTCCCGCAGGAATTTTTCCATCAGCGGCAGCGTCCTGCTGGCCTCGCAAAGGTCCCTGAACTGCTCGCCGTCAGGCGTTTTTGTGGACACGCCGCCGCCGTAAAAATACCGGTAGCACGGCTTCGTGACGACGCTCCGGTAGGATTCCGCAAAAAACAGGATGAAGAAGGAAAGATACAGGTCCGTGTAGTGATGAAGCTGGATGTCCGGCATCGCATCGACGGCTTTCCTGCAGACATCGGCCCGGTATATCTTGTTCCACAGATTATGCATGAACCTGTGGTTCACGAAGCAGTCGTACAGGATGTTCATGCCGTGCGATTCCATCGCGCGCGAACGGAAGATGCGAAGGAACTTGTCAAGAGACTCCGCGTCTTCCTGTTTCGCCTCGAAATCGACCGAAAACTGTACGATGTCGGTTTTGGATCCCTTCATAAGGTCCACCGCTGTTTCGCACGCCCCCGGCAGAAGCCTGTCGTCGGCGTCCGCAAACATGATGTATTCGCCCTGCGCATCCATAAGCGCCAGTTTCCGGGCAAGGACCGTGCCCAGACGGCGCGGAAACGCCGTGGCGTGCACGCGGGGCTCGCGGTTGACATAATCCTGCAGGATGTCGGTGGACCCATCGGAAGATGCGTCGTCGACGCAGATGATCTCCAGATCCCTGAACGACTGGGACAGGATGGAATCAATGCACCGTTTCAGAAATGGTTTTTCGTCGCGGACGGGAATGATGATGGAAAGTTTCGGCATGGCTTTGACTTCCGGGCAGCGAATTGTGTCTTCGATGTTTCTGAAGATACGGATTCCCTGGAAGACTTGCATAGAAATCCGAATCGCCTGACCTGGAACAAGGCCATGCACAACATATAACGCTCAAACCAGCTCCGAAAGTGTATCCCGATATTATTTTCTTTAAACTTTTTTGCCGCTTAATTGTTTAACTGAATAATAATTGAAAATATTCGTCATTTCCTAACATCTTTTTGCAGGCATTTTTCTGCCTGAAAGGATAGTGGTTTACGAGAAATGTGACTTCAAAATGAACGTAATGACTCCTGATTCTTTTTCAAGGACAACAGAACCGGCGGGATACCCCATGATACCCAATGGAGCCGGGATTCGTATCCTCAATGCCGCATGCTGCATTTCTCAAGCCGTCCGTGATCGGCTTTCTGCAGACATTTTCGCTATCGTAAATGAAACCGTTCCGCGGGGATCGGAATGTCCAAGGCCGGTACATGGGCAAAATCTCGTGGCTCGGGCCGGAAAAAAGAAAAACCGTCGGAAACGAACTGGTTTCCAACGGTTTAGCTTGGTGCAGAATGGTGGGCGTAGTAGAACTCGAATCTACGACCTCCACGATGTCAACGTGGCGCTCTAACCAACTGAGCTATACGCCCTCAACTCAAAAATGAGGATAGTATTTACTATACCACCGATTCGCGGAAAGTCAAGATGCTTTTCTGAAAAAAACAGAAAAAACAACGGATGCCTTTTCACCGGCTCTTCGGATGAGCGTTCCGAAAGACGTGTTCCAGCTTCATGGAAACACATCCTCGAAAAAAGACCGCATACAAAGAGGTCGCGGGTTTGATTTTCCCTCGCAGATATGATATATTATCCCATTGTACGTTCATGCGCGGCTGGTGAAATTGGCAGACACAAAGGACTTAGGATCCTTCGCCGTGAGGCATGCGGGTTCGAGTCCCGCGCCGCGCACCAGTTTTTTACCAAAAAAAGGGCCGTTCTTTCCCTTCTTTTTCAGCGTACCCTCTCCGGGCATTGTTTTATAAGACATTTGTTTCATATTCTCTCTTGAAAAATCTCTCACTTGTGTTATTATAATTTAATATCACATTGCAGCCCGCAAAAAGCATTCAGGGGAAAGAGATCATGTGCTCCGCGAACATCCCGGTGGAAGCATGATGAATCCCGAAAAGCGGACTATGAACCGAAAAAACAGGCCTGAATCCCATGACCGTTTACGATAACACAGACTCGAATTCTTCGGATAATGCCTTTTGCCGGATGAACATCACCTCCGGCGGGATCGCATGCGACGCCCCCGTCGACTCCGGCGGATGGGTCTATGTCTCCGCCGCCGAAGCCGCCGATCCGCCCTTGTTCACGCAAGACAATGACCCCGTCCAGCCCGCCCAAACTCAAGTCGTCGAACGTTATATCAGATGGGAAACCGTGGCCGTTTACGAAAACGAGCTGTACCTCTACGCTTCGGTAAACGAAAGAGGCAATTTCTATGTTTTGTCGGGCGGCACGGCAGCTTATACCGCTGTCAACACATACGGCGTTTCCTACGAGGATTACGGAGGCATGCACGTGACCGGCGGCGGTACGGCATACGACACGACGGTAGGCGGCCTTTTCGCGTTTCTTCATGTCTCTTCCGGCGCCGTGGCAAACGGCGTCACGATCAACAACGACGGCAGGGCGGACGCCTCCTCCTGCGGGATCATAAACGACGCCGAGGTCAATCCGGGCGGATGGTTCTACGTTTTTTCCGGCGGAACGGCGAACCGCACTACGATTCACGGCGATGCCAGCGGCGTGTATGTCTGTTCCTCCGGCGTGATGAACGACGTTGCCATTTCCTCCGGCGGCGCGCTTCACATCTCTTCCGGCGGAACGATGACCGGCCGGATGAACATCGAAGACGGAGCGCACGTTTCCGCTTTTTCCGGAGCGATCATTGACTTCGACCTTTCCGGCGCCGTTCCCGGGGCGGAGGCCCGCCTCAACGGCTTGCGGCGCATTTCCGGCTGGGAGAAAGCGGTTTATACGCTTACGGTCTCCAGTGCGCAACCGGACGGCACTTACACGCTCGCGGAAGACGCTTCGGGATATAACATCCCCCTCCAGGTCCGCGCCGTGTCCGGCGATCGGTGCGGCACGCTTGCGGTCGGAGGCGTGCTGCTGACGGAAGACCGCCGATATTCCCTGGCGCTGGATCCATCCGGCGTCCTGACCATGACACAGGAAAAACAGGAAGGTGCGTACACCGGCGAGATCATTGCGGACGGCATGCCGCTCTGCATCGATTCGGGCAGCTTCGAGCAGAACCTGATCGGCGGGACAAGCTGTTCCATCGAATTGTCCGCCGGTCCGATGGAAGTCGGCGGGACCATCGAAACGACGATCGACGGCGGGGATTTCAGCCGGAATCTTTACGGCGCGGACCGGATCCTGTCGGGAAGCCTGAACCGTACCGGAGACATTCATACGACGATCAACGGCGGCACGTTCTCCGGGTACGTGGTCGGGGGACTGTGTTTCAACCAGAAGACGAATGTCGCCCGAGCGACTTTGAACGGAAACGTCTGCACTACGATCACTGGCGGCGTCTTCAACGGCAAAGGCATTTACGGCGGGTGCATCGCGGCGAACCAGAACTCCTCCATGCAGACGTGCATCAACGGGAACGTCTCGATCATTTTCCGCCCGGACGAAAACAATACAATCTCTGTTCAGGGACATGTCTACGCGGGCTCCTACAGGCGCGGAAAGATCAACGGAAACGTCTCCGTGGTCCTTTCCGGAGCCGGAACAGTCGCCATCGCCGGAGAGATATGGGGCGGATGCAGCGGAGATTTCTACGAGATCGGCGACGGCGGAAACCGGACGTTCATTTCATCGATCAACGGGAGTTCCGACCGGCTCCTGTCGTTCACAGGTTTTACCGGGAATCTGACTTGCCGAAAGATCAGAGGGTTCGAGAGCATCGAATTTGCCAAGGACAACAACGGCATCTCGACGCATACGTCGCTTTCCGACAGCGGCTACGATCTTTCCGACGTCAGGAACTGGTCTTTCGAATACGGCTGCGATGTGCCGGACGGCGATTTCGCCAACGACTTCACCGGCGACACGCTGACCCTGACCGGACTGCCCGAAAAAGAAGACTTCGCGGACTGGACCATCCTTGCGAACTCCCGCGAAGGTGCGTTCTCCGGGTTCGGCAGTGAACTGACCGTCTATCTCGGTTCGCAGGAAATGAGCTGGAATGCGGAGCTCGGCTGTTTCCTCGGAGACGGCTGCCGGCTTGCCCTGGAGAACACGGCATTTTCCGTCAGTATGGTCCTTACGAAACATCCTGCATGACCTCCTCACCCGGAAAGAAACCATTTGTGAAAACGGCGGAACTCACGAACAAGGAACCTTATATGGAACCGGAAATCCGTGACATCAAACCGGTCTCATACGGAGTCGTGCTGTACGGACAGTCAGATTATGCGGAAAACTATCCTCCGCCCGATGATCCTGAACCGGATTTATGACGTTCCGAAAACCGGATTATTGAAAAAAAACTGTTCCTGAACTTGACAACGCCAATTCGTGTACTAAATTATTTCGGACGGTCCGCAGGAGCGGCTGAGTTGGCTTTTTCCATTGTCCGGCCGCACATTGATATCTGAACACGAACCGTAAAATCTTCTTTCATGAATTTCGAATTCCAAAGTACCGGTCATGCAAAAACGCCGCAATCATCTGCAGAGGGGCAGGCTCCCCGCGCCTCTGCTCCCGGCGGTCCGAAGGAACACTGCCCCGGAAATGCGCGGTCCTCCTGCTCAGCGGATTTGGACGGAAAAACCGTCGTCGTGATCGGCGCCGGACCCGCCGGACTGACCGCCGGATACAAGCTCCTGCGGGCGAACCGGAACATTCGCGTCGTCGTTCTGGAAGAATCCGGCTGCATCGGGGGTATTTCCCGGACGGTCGAGCACAACGGAAACCGGATGGACATCGGCGGGCACCGTTTCTTCTCCAAGGATCCGGAGGTCAACGCCATGTGGCAGGAGCTCATGCCGCTGCAGGGCAGCCCCTCGTTCGACGACATCCTCCTCAACCGGAGCGCAACCCTCGCGCCGGGCGGCCCCAATCCCGAACGGACCGACCGCGTGATGCTCGCCAGGCCGCGCGTTTCGCGGATTTACTACAAGCATCTTTTCTTCGACTATCCGGCGAAAATGAACTGGAGCACGTTCCGGAACATCGGGTTCTTGACCGCGTTCCGGGCGGGCCTGAGCTATCTGCACGCCATGCTGAGACCGCTGCCGGAAAGCTCCCTCGAAAACTTTTACATCAACCGCTTCGGGCGCAGGCTCTACGCCATGTTCTTCGAGGGCTACACGGAAAAGGTCTGGGGACGCCATCCGCGCGAGATTTCCGCATCCTGGGGCGCACAGCGCGTGAAGGGTCTTTCCATCACCGCCGTGCTTGGAAACGTCTTTTCCAAATGCGTGCCGCGCGCCCGCCGGAAAGTCGAAACGTCCCTGATCGGCGAGTTCCTCTACCCGAAATACGGTCCCGGCCAGCTGTGGGAAGCGACGGCGTCCGAAATCAGGAATATGGGCGGTGAAATCCTGCTGAACCACCGCGTTGCACAGGTCCGGACGCAGGACGGCATGGTAAAGGAGATCGTCTGCGAGACGCCCGCCGGAACAAAGTCGTTCGAGGCGGACTATGTGATCTCCTCCATGCCGGTGAAGGATCTGGTCGGCGGCATGAACGATGTCCCGCCGGAAATCGCGGAGATCGCCGCCGGGCTTCCTTACCGCGACTTCGTAACGATCGGCATCCTCGTCGACAGGATCAACCTCCGCAACGAAACAAAGCTGAAAACCCTGAACGATATCATCCCGGACTGCTGGATCTACGTGCAGGATACCGGCGTCAGACTCGGCCGCATCCAGATCTTCAACAACTGGTCGCCGTACATGCTCCAGGACCCGGAGCATTCCCTCTGGATCGGCCTGGAGTATTTCTGTCGCGAGGGCGATGAATTTTGGTCCATGACCGGGGAAGCGTGGAAATCGTTTGCCGTGTCCGAGCTGGTCAAAATGGGCATCCTGAACCCGGACGAACCCGTTCGCGATTATCATGTCGAAAAGGTGAAGAAGGCGTATCCGGCGTACTTCGACACCTACGACCGGATGGACACGCTGACCGTGTATCTGGATTCGTTCCGCAATCTGTACTGCATCGGCCGCAACGGCCAGCACAGGTACAACAACATGGACCACAGCATGGTGACGGCGTTCGAAGCAGTGAAGCATCTCCTGAGCGGGCAGAACGGCGACCGGAAAGCCATTTGGAACGTCAATACGGAAAAGGAATACCACGAAGAGGCATGATCCAGGCCGCCGCAACGAAACAAATAAACTAAAAAGTTTATATCATAAAAAAGGATCAATAGTTAAATTAGAGACTGAAAAAAAGGAATTTCTGAATAGATATTTACCGGAAAGAAAAACAAAAATGATTTATTTTATCTCATCAGAAAACGTCATATTATTTTTTGAGAACTGGATAAAAAGGATCATATTATTTAAATAATATAAGGATTTTATAATAGCAGGACAACCTACCAATTAATATATCTGATCTTTAACGGGTTACGTTTTTTATTCTTTAATTATGACGCTTTAATTGTTAAATAACTGATAATCAATATAAAAGGAATGACGGACAAACCGTCTGATTCGTCCGTCATTCCGTCATATTATTTATTATCAATCTGTTGTATCCTTTGACGGAATATCGGTCAATCCGTCATCCGTCACCAGCTTGATCTCATCAAATGCTTTCTGAACCGCTTCGTCCATATTGGGGATTTTCGATTCCTCGAATTCGACAAAATGGAGCTTGGCATGGATCACGGGAGAAGGCGGCGCAAAAACCGTGCAGCTGTCCGCCATCGGCTCGATGGAAATATCGAATGTGCCGATGTCTTCCGCCCGGGCGATCGTTTCCAGTTTGTCCATGCCACAGAGCGGACGCACGATCAAATCCGGTACGGCGCGGTCGATCACGGACATGTTCACGACCGTCTGACTGGCGACCTGGCCGATCGCTTCGCCGGTCACGATCCCGTACAGATTGTGTTTTCTGCAGAGTTTCGAGGCGATGCGCATCATCATGCGGCGGTACAGAACAGTGCGGAACTTGGGATCGCAGTTGTCGCGGATGAGCTTCTGAACTTCGGAAAGATTGCAGGCATAAAGCACGCCGTGCGGCTGGAACCTGTTGATGATCTTCGCGATACGCCAGACCTTATTGACGGATTCGATCGGTGTATAAGGATAGCTGTGGAACGTGAGAAAGTCCATCCGGCAGCCGCGTTTCATCGCCATCGCGCAAGCCACGGGCGAGTCGATCCCGCCGGAAAGCATGCCGAGCAGCGGAGAATTGGAACCGACTGGAAGTCCGCCGCGCGCCTTGACCGTTTCCAGAAAAATCGTGGAATTATTTTCGCGAATCTCGACACCGATGGAAATATCCGGGTTCATCAGGTCGACCTGTACTTTGTTTTCTCCGATCATTTCTTCGATCATTGTCGCCGTTTCGATTTCTATCTCTTTGGATCGCAACGGAAAACTCTTGTCGGAACGCCGTGCGCGCGTCCGGAATCTGACCGGACGGCCGAGTGTTTCCAGCTGCTGTTCGAACAACGGCTTCACGGCGTTTCTGATATGGTTCAGGACCGCTTCGATGGTGCGTTCACCCTCGATGCAGAACGAAAACGAATCCAGACCGAAACAGTCTTTCAGACGTTCTTTCAGATAGTCCTGTTCCTCATCCGTAAAAACTTCAAAATCATTTTTATGGATAAAGATGCGGCCGCGCATTTTCACATAGTTCAGACCGGAAACACGGTCTTTTGTCATGCGTTTCATATTGCGGATCAGCGTGTTTTCGAACATGCTGCGATTGTTTCCCTTTGTCGCGATCTCGTTGTAGCGGCAGATGATGGAATTGTAGGATGCCATGTTGATATCTCCTGTCTTGCTTAAACAGCACGTCCGGCTGTAATATGAATGATCTGTGAATGTTGCGTCAGAGGATTGTCCGGGATTTCCGTGAAGGAACAAAACACCTGTTTTGCTTCCGATATCTTATGATAAAACGCTTCCTGTGTTTTTTTATCGAGATCGCCGGTGGCATCGTCTACGATAACGACAGTATTATCCTTTGACATGGAATGATTTTTGACGATATCGAATTCCGCTTCCTTTAGCGCAAACGATGTGGCGCGGCATTGTCCGCGGGAACCGTAAAGTTTCAATGACTTCCCGTCCGCGACGAAATCGAAATCGTCAAGATGAGGTCCCGTTGTCGTGTATCCGTTCAGTCTGTCTTTTTCCAGATTCCGTTCCAGTTTTTCTTCGAATACTTTCGGATCGGAAAGCTCATGGATTGTCTTCAATTTCAATTGCAGATCGGCGAGTTCAGGCTTCAATTCCGCCATGATGTTCCGCATGAAATCCGATAAGATTCTCAAATGAATATCACGCGCCTGAACAATTTCAGCACCATATTTCGCGAGCGCCGGATGATACGACCGTATCACATCGTTGCTAGCATCTTTCATCCGCAACAGACAATTTCTGTTTTTTACGCCATTGTAATACGCTTGCAGCGCGGTGAAATATCCATGATCCAGCATGGAAATGAACATGTCCATAAATTTCCGTCTGACCTGGGATCGCCCGGTAATAATCTCCGGGTCATCCGGCAGAAACGTAACCGTGTTGAACAATCCAGCGAACTCGCTGGCACGAGCCACATGTTTTCCGTCCACGACCAGTTTTCGTGTTTCACCTATCTCGACTGCGAGCTGACGCGACCAGTCGCGAAATGAAACGGAAGCTCCGACGATTGCGGACGGTGCATGAAGCTTAATCATTTCAGAAGTACGTGAAGTGCGGAATGACCTCAAATTCGCAAGATAGAACAAAGCTTCCAGCAGGCTGGTCTTTCCCTGCCCGTTCGAACCGCAGAGAAACACAGTCGGCGCTTCAAAACACAGGGACACCGATTCGAATAAACGGAAATTCTGTAGGACCAGCGAATTTACCATAAGATCCCTGCTGAAAGATTACTGAAAATGAAGTGATTGTATACGGAAATCCCGCCGTATGCCCTGTTTGAGCTTACGGCAGGATATTCAGTATGACTTGCGGACGCGCCGCATGACTTGCTGTTCTTATTTGTTCCTCATCGGCATGATGACGTACAGGAAACCGTCGCCGCTTTCGATCGCGATCGGGCTCATGACATCGTTCACCTTTATGAACACGTTGTCGACCTGAATGTGCTTGAAGGGATCCAGGAAGAAGTTCGAATTGAACGAAGCGGACATCTCCTCGCCGTCGTACTGGATGGGCACGCTCTCGCGGCCTTCGCCGATGTTGCTGTTCGTTTCGAAGAGCATGCTGTCCGATTTGAAGGTAAGTGACACTTTCGGCGAACCGCTTTCCGCGAGGGTCACGCATATGAGTTCGAGCGCATAGATCACGCTTTCGCAGGAAACAGTGACAGTCTGCTTGAAGGAAGCCGGGATGACCTGGCGGTAGTTCGGATAATTGCCTTCGATGAGCTTGGAAGTTATCACGGACGCGCCGACTTCGAACACGACCTGATTTTCCGCGATGTTGATCGCGACTTCGCCTTCCTTTTCGAGGAGGCGTTTGAGTTCGTTTGCCGCTTTCTGGGTAATGATGATGTCGCCTTCGGATCCTTCGGGAAGCGACTCGAAGACTTTTTCACAGAGGGCAAGGCGTTTGCCGTCGGTGGCGACCGCGGTAAATTTGCCGTCGCGAACGGAGAACAGGATGCCCTGCAGGACCTTGCGGGAATCTTCGAGGCTGGCGGCATAAGCGATACGCTCAATGATGACAGCCATGTCGGCCTGTTTCATGGAGAAGGAACGGATGAACTTGACCTCGTCTTTCTTCGGATAGTCAACCGGATTGAGTCCGAGGAGCATAATGGACGCGGTGCCGCATTTGATCGTGGAGTGGAAATTGTCGCCGCTTTCGATCTCGATGAACTCGCCGCGGAACTTGGAGACGAGGGTGAGCATCTTCTTGGCGGGCAGCGTGGTAACGCCGGCCTCGATGATCTCGGCGTCGACTACGGTTTCCATACGGATCTCAAGGTCGGTACCGGTAAGTTTGAGTTTGCCGTCGGCCGCTTCGAAAAGAATATTGGAAAGCACGGGAAGGGTATTGCGCGTATTGACGATATTGCCGACTTTCTGCAGGGCTTTGAGCAGGGTCTCTCTGGAAATCTTGATTTTCATGGTGGTTTGCCTCCGATCTTCCGGCGGATTCATTTGTGCCGCCCGGAAAAAGTTATTGAGATTTGTTTCTGATATGATTTAACCTGAATTAAGCAAATGTAACAGGAGTAGGGTGTGTCAACAGTGTCAACAACACTTCATTCCCGCTTCAAACACTTTTTTCGGAAGATGTTCACAAAATGGTTTGACTTTGTACGGAAACGGTGTTCTATTAACAATGCGGACTTTTCTTTAACCCCTGTTGGCAGGTGACGAACATGGATATGAACAACAATGTCAAGAAGCACATGGATACTCTTCTGGCCCGGTATCCCGATCTCCGGGACGCCGCGGAAAAAATCCATACATTATATTTTAACCTTGAAACCGTATTTTTCAAGAACAAAACGCTATTTATCTGCGGAAATGGCGGAAGTTGTTCTGACGCAGAGCATTTTATTGCCGAGCTTGGAAAGGGATTCCTGAGCCGCCGGCATATTCCGGCCGATCTCGCCGAAGCCCTGGAAGCCGCCTATCCCGGCGAAAATTATCCGGAAAGGATTCAAAGAGGGTTCCGGGCGATCTCCCTGAACGGTCATCCGGCGCTTGCTTCTGCATACACCAACGACGTCGATCCTCTTATGACCTATGCCCAGCAGCTTTATATCTTCGGACAGAAAGGCGATGCCGTGCTCGGGATCACGACTTCCGGAAATGCTAAAAACATCCTGAATCTCTTCAAAGTCGCACGTGTGCTCGGTATCTCTACTTATCTTCTGACCGGAAACAATGAAGAAGGCGTGTGCAGAAAATACGCCGATTTCATCCTGGATGTCCCGGCGCGCGAAGCCTACCGCGTGCAGGAATATCATCTGCCCATCTATCACGCTTTGGCGATGATGCTGGAGGAAAGATTCTATGGCGCAGGCGAATGAACTCAAGCATGTAGCCGTTATCCTGGACGGAAACGGACGCTGGGCGACGCAGCACGGAGTCGAGCGTAAGGAAGGCCATCTGGCGGGCGCGAACCGCGTGGTGGACTTCATGAACTACATTTCGCGCTATGAATCTATCCGTTATGTCACGCTGTACGCGTTCAGCACGGAGAACTGGAAACGGTCGAAAGAGGAAGTCGACGCGCTGATGAACATCCTGGCGCAATTTTTGGACGACAACCTCGAAGTCCTGCTGAAGGAAAAGGTGCGTCTACTCACGGCCGGCGATGTTTCCGCTCTGCCGGAACCCTGCCGCGTCCGCCTCGACAAAGTCAAACGCGAGACCTCTAAAGACTTTACCCGTACGTTCATCCTTGCGCTCAATTACGGTTCGCGCATGGAGATCACGGATGCCGTAAAAGCCATTGCGACCGAGGTGAAAAATGGAACGCTTTCACCGGAAGACATCACGGAGAAGACAGTGGCGGACCATCTGTATCTTCCCGAGGTGCCGGATCCCGATCTGCTGATCCGCACCAGCGGAGAAGAACGCGTGAGCAATTTCCTGCTGTGGCAGATATCCTACAGCGAGTTTTATTTTACGAAGACCTTATGGCCGGATTTCGACATCAACGAATTCGACAAGGCGGTTCAGGCTTATTATGGCCGGAAACGCAGATTCGGAGGCAGATAACCTATGTCTACGCTTGCTAAACGCACGTTCAGTTCCGTTGTTCTTCTCGCACTTCTGGCGGGAGCGGTCTTTCTTCCGTTCGATGTCAGAAAGTGGTTCTTCACGGTTCTCTGTGCCTTTTTGGGATTCGGCGCTTCGTGGGAATGCTGCGGGATGCTGAACGGTCCGAAGCAGTTCAAAGGTCTCAAATGGTTCATTTCCTCCGCGCTCGTGATGGTCGTGATTTTCACGGTTGTTCAGATAGACAGATTTCTTGAGGGGCCCGCGGTTCTGCCGTACTGGTGGGGCATCTCCGATTTTGTGTTTTTCGCATTCGTTTTCTGGATGATCGTTCTTTCGACAAACAAGAATAAAGAAGCTTTACAGGCTGCGATCAACGGATTTGCTTTATTCTTCCTGTTCTCGATGGCGCTCAAGCTCATTTGCGGTATCTATTACACTTACAATTTCCATGGAAACATCCCGGCGACGTTCCTGCTCTTCATCCTCGGCACGAAGAGCGGAGACATTGGCGCATACCTCACCGGATCGCTTTGCAATACGATTTCGCACGGAAAGAATCACAAGCTTGTTCCCTCCATCAGTCCCGCAAAATCTTGGGAAGGCCTCATTGGCGGACTTATTTTCTCCGTGGCGGTCACGCTCGTGATCTACACTATCTGCTCCGACCAGCGCAACGGCTACGAATGGTGGGACGGCTACGGCTACTTCAAAATGACGGTCATCGGCATCCTGCTGTTCTTCGGCGGCATGGTGGGCGACCTGGCGGAATCCAGCCTGAAGCGCACCTGCAACGTGAAGGATTCCGGTCATTTTCTGCCCGGGATCGGCGGACTTTTCGACCTTGTCGACAGCCTGATCGTCAATTCCTTCGTTTTCTACTTCATCCTGTTCTTCTTGAACGCCCGTTGATCATCCGCCCTACAGGAGGACGTTTCCCATGAAAAAGATTCCCGACACGCAGGAAAACGCGGTCATGAACGAGATCCTCGCGGGATCCTGCCGCAATCCGCACGAGTTCCTCGGCATGCACCAGGTCCCCGGTGGAGTCGTGGTCCGCGTGTACGATCCCGAGGCGGAATCCGTCACAGTCATCGCCGGAACCAAACGTTATCCGGCGACGAGGAAAAATGAACAGGGGATTTTCACCTGCTTATTTGCGAGAAGGAAGAATCTGTTCGCGTATGAAGTCGAAAAGAAATATGCTGATAGCACATTCACCTCGCCTGATCCGTACTGTTTTCTCCCCACGCTTGGCGAAATGGACATTTACCTGTTCAATCAGGGCGAACACCAGCGCGTCTACGACGTGATGGGAGCGCATGTCCGGAACCTAGGCGGAGTCGAAGGCGTATCGTTCGCGGTGTGGGCGCCGAACGCACAGCGCGTTTCCGTGGTCGGCGACTTCAACTGCTGGGACGGGCGGCGGCATCTGATGCGCATGCTCGGGCTTTCCGGAATATGGGAGCTTTTCATCCCCGGCCTCAAACCCGGCGACGTGTACAAATTCGAGGTGAAAGGCTCGGACGGTTCCATCGTGCTGAAGCTCGACCCGTACGCCCGCCGTACGGAGCTGCGCCCGAACAACGCCGGCATCGTTCCGCAAGCGGAGCCGTTCCAGTGGACCGACGACGCCTGGATGAAGAAACGCGCCGCGACGAATCCGGTCGACAGTCCCATGAACATCTACGAGGTCCACCTCGGCACGTGGGGTGGCCCCGGACTGAAGCTGCCCGAGGTGAAGGAGACGTTCAACAATTACCGCGAGCTTGCCGTCGCGCTGGCGGATTATGTTCGGAAGATGGGCTATACGCATGTGGAGCTACTGCCCGTGATGGAGCATCCGCTGGACCAGTCGTGGGGCTATCAGGTGACCGGGTTCTACGCGCCGACCGCGCGCTACGGTTCGCCGGAGGATTTCGCCTGGTTCATGAACTACATGCACGAACACGGCATCGGCGTGTTTCTGGACTGGGTCCCCGCCCATTTCCCGCGCGACACCTTCTCGCTCGGACGGTTTGACGGCACCGCCCTTTACGAGCATGCCGACCCGCGCAAGGGCGAACAGAAGGACTGGGGCACCTACATCTTCAATTTCGGGCGCAACGAGGTGCGTCAGTTTCTGATCGGCAGCGCGCTTTTCTGGCTCGACCAGTACCATGCCGACGGCCTCCGCGTGGATGCCGTCGCCTCCATGCTCTACCTCAACTACTCGCGCAACGACGGCGAATGGATCCCGAACGAATACGGCGGCTGCGAAAACCTCGAGGCGATTGCGTTCATCCGCCACCTGAACGAGCTCGCGCACAAGCTTTACCCCGGCATCTCCATGATCGCCGAGGAATCCACGTCCTGGCCTGGTGTTTCCCGTCCGCTCTACCTCGGCGGCCTCGGGTTTACGTTCAAGTGGAACATGGGCTGGATGCACGACACGCTCGACTATTTCAAGCTCGATCCGATCTACCGCAGCTACCATCACGGCCAGCTCGCGTTCTCCATCTGCTACGCGTTCTCCGAAAACTTCATCCTGCCGCTCAGCCACGACGAGGTCGTCCACGGCAAGCTCTCGCTCTTCGGCCGCATGTCCGGCGACTATGTGCAGAAATTCGCCAATCTGCGCGCGATGTACGTCCTGATGGCGACGCATCCGGGCAAAAAACTGATTTTCATGGGCGGCGAGTTCGCGCAGGTGATCGAGTGGAACTGCAACAACCAGTCGGTCGACTGGCTTCTGCTCAAATATCCGTCGCACGACTCCATTCATCACATGGTCGCCGATCTGAACAGGTTCTACCTCAACCAGCCGGCGCTGTGGGAGGACGATTTCACGCCCGCCGGGTTCCAGTGGCTGGACGGGGGCGATTTCAGGCAGTCGGTCTATTCCTTTATCCGCTGGGACAAACAGCGCAAGGCGCCGGTCGTCGTGATCCTGAACCTGACCCCGGTCGTGCGCGATGACTTCAACATCGGCGTCCCGGTCCCCGGCGAATGGGTCGAGGTGTTCAACACCGACCGCGAGGAATACGGCGGGACCGGACTGCTGAACGGCCAGAAGATGGTTTCCTCGTCCGGTGAATATCATGGCCAGAAGCAGTTCATCAAACTCCGGCTCCCGTGGCTCGGCGCAGTCGTCCTGACCCCGAAATCCGCCGTGAAGAAACCCAGAAAGTAATCCGGATCCCAAGTTCATTTTTTGGGATAAGTTTTTTCTCAAGGGATCGTTTTTATTGAGGTTGCCGGACGATCCGTTTCCGCATGTATGGATTCAAAAACGGATTCAAAAAACGCTTTCCCGCGCATACACGCAAGTTTCAGTTAAAACATGTTCCTTTTAACTGAAACTTGAATGTCTCCCGATACTTTGACGATCGAGTGATATTCCGGGTTCATAGACAAACAGATGGGTGATTGTGCATTCGATACACCCTATTTGCAATGAAAATGTGAATACAGACAGGATGCCGGACCAGACCATTTCCCGCGCATACGCGCAAGTTTCAGTTAAAACCAGTTCCTTTTAACTGAAACTTGAAGAAAATCCAGCATTTTTTCTAAAATGAACTTTCACCTGGTCCGATCCCAGCAGTAAAACACACCATGCCCCTGACATGTAACACCCGTGCCTTTGCTGTGAAAAACACACCGCACCCCTGCCGCGAAACACATTTTCACATCTGTTTTCGCGCGGAAATCCTCGACTCTTTCGGAAAAAAAACTTGTTTATTTGGAAAAAGGGTGTATATTATAGTTTTACGCATACAATTTTAGCTTCAACATAACAGAAAGTCTTGAACATGGCAAACACTTCCTTTGTCGTTTTCGCGCAGGCCGCGGACGGTTCCGTGAGCGCAGCGCCCGCCGCTACCGCGGCTGAAACCACTGCCGCCCAGACCGGTGCGGTCGCATCCGATGCCGGACAGCAGCAGGCTCCGCCCCCGAGCAGCACCATGATGATGGTCCCGTTCATCATCCTGATCGGCGTGATGATCGCGATTTCCGTGCGCACCAACAGCAAGGAAAAGAAGAAACGCGAAGAAATGATGAATTCGATCCGCAAGGGCACGAAGATCATGACCAGCGGCGGCATCATCGGCGAGATCGCCGAAGTCCAGAAGGACCAGTTCATGCTGAAGGTCGCGAACAACGTCCAGATCGCCATTTCCCGTTCGGCCGTCGCGCAGGTCATCACGCCCGCCGCTGACGCCGCCGACACGAAAGCCGAGGTGTCGAAGAAATGAAGAACAGCAAGAGCACCTTCGCCATTTACTGCGTCTTCGCGCTGGCGGTGATCGCCGTGTTCGTCGCGGCCATGTTCCCGCTGAAGCAGAGCGATTTCTACGAGACGTTCAACAAACTGCTCGCCGACCCCGCCGACCCGACCATCCAGAAAGTCATCGAGCGCGCGAAAGCCCTCCAGCAGGAAGACAAGATCAAGTATCTGTATCCCTCCACCGCCCTCGAAGCCGCGGCGCGCGAGATCAGGATGCCGTCCGAGGACGGTTCCGCCGCCTACTCCGTCGACCTCGTCCATTTCGTGAAGCCGAACGTCGCGAAGGCGCAGAAGCTCCAGAACAACGGCGACGTGATCTCCCTGGTCCGCAAGAACGCCTCCGGCGCGATCCGCCTCGGCATCGACCTCAACGGCGGCGCGGAATTCCTCCTGCACCTGCAGGCCGACAAGGAGATGGACGGCACGCAGTTCGATTCGTTCCGCGACAACGCCATCGAAACGCTCCGCAAGCGTCTGGAAGCTCAGAACTACTTCGAAACCGAAATCTCCCCCGCTGGCCAGGATTTCGTCTCCGTGCGTGTTCCGTCCGTCAACTCCGACGACCGCGCCAACCTCGAAAAGCTGATCCTCCGTTCCGCGAAACTTGAGTTCCGCCTCGTCCACCCGAACAACGACTCCGAGGTGCCGAAGTTCATGGCATACCTCGCGCAGGGCGGCGACCCGGACGCCTATCCCGACACCCCGTCCGAGGCCGAATTCCTCGCCGAGGAACGCCGCGACGACCACAACAACCTGTACACGGATTACACCCTTGTTGAAACGACCGTCCAGATGGAAGGCGACAACATTAAGGATTCCTACGTGACCATGAACGAGTTCGGCCAGCGCGAGATCCTGCTGTTCTTCAATACCGCGGGTACCGTGCAGTTCGGCGAAGTCACCGGCAAGCACGTCGGCGAACGCCTCGCCATCGTGCTCGACGGCCAGCTCTACTCCGCGCCGACCCTGCTTTCCAAGATCGACGGTGGCACCGCCCGTATCACCGGCTCCTTCTCCCAGGACGAAGCCAAGAGCGTGTCCGACGCCCTGAAGAGCGGCAGCCTGCCCTTCGTGATCACGATCGCGTCCCGTTCCGACATCGACGCCACGGTCGGCCAGGAGACCATCCGCAAGAGTATCTACAGCGGCATCCTCGGCACGGCGCTCGTAATGATCTTCATGCTCATCTACTACCGCCTCGCCGGTCTCGTGGCGAACATCTCCCTGCTCGTGAACACGGGCGTGCTGCTCGGCGCCATGGCGGCCTTCGACGTGACTCTGACGCTCCCCGGCATCGCCGGCATCATCCTGACCCTCGGCATGGCGGTCGACGCCAACGTCCTGATCTACGAACGCATCCGCGAGGAACAGGACGCGGGCAAGTCGCTCGACTACGCCGTGAAGACCGGTTTCGACCGCGCCTTCTCCGCCATCTTCGACTCGAACGTGACGACGCTCTTCACCGGCGCGATCCTCTACTGGCAGGGCACCGGCGCGATCAAGGGGTTCGCCATGACGCTGGTCATCGGCATCTTCACCACCATGTTCTCGGCGGTCTTCCTGTCCCGCCTGCTCTTCGAGTTCTTCCTGATGCTCCCGCTGAAGATCAAGAAGATCAACATGATGATGTTCCTGCCCCATCCGCACTTCGATTTCATCAAGTTCCGTTTCGTCGGCTTCGGCATTTCCGCCTGCCTGATCCTCCTCTCGCTCGTCACGATCTTCGTGCGCGGCCGCGACGCCCTCAGCATCGACTTCACGGGCGGTACCCAGCTGATCGTCAGCTACGTCCCGAAAGACAAGGCCATGGCGCAGATCCCGTCCGGCGACATCGAAAAGGTCCTGGAGAAGGAAGGCTACGATGCCAAGGCCACCTACAAGAAGATCACCGACGAGGACAACGTCGACGGCCGCAGCGTGCTGGAACTCGTCGTGCGCGACCGCGGCACCGGCACCGTCTCCCAGGAGAACGCCGACACGCTGATCCGGAAGCTCGACGAAGCGTATCCCGACGTGAAGCTCACCAAGCTCTCCGAGTCCACCCTCGGCGCACTGATCGGCGCGGCGTTCACGCGCTCCGCCATCAAGGCGCTCATCTGCGCCATGATCGGCATGATCATCTACATGGTCATCCGCTTCCAGTTCTCGTACTCCATCGCGGCGAACATCGCACTGGTCCACGACGTGATCGTGGCGACCGGCCTGTACCTCCTCTTCGGCGGCCAGATCTCGCTGCAGGTGGTGGCATCGCTGCTGACCCTCATCGGCTACTCGGTCAACGACACCATCGTGATTTTCGACCGCCAGCGCGAGAACCTCGCCACGCGCAAGGGCCTCACCTACTTCCAGATCGTCGACCTGAGCTTGAACCAGACCCTCGCCCGTACCATCCTGACCTCCGTCTGCGTCATGCTGGTCCTGATCTGCCAGCTGGTCTTCGGCGGCGACGGCATCCGCGACTTCGTGGCGGTCATCCTGATTGGCAACATCGCCGGCTGCTACTCCTCCATCTTCGTCTCCC
>JBGUKB010000010.1:0-4091 GCA_045114235.1 Victivallales bacterium | reverse complement strand
GCCGTCCGTCACCACTTTGAAGGCGGCCAGACCCCGAGCTTCCGCCGCATCCCGAAGCGCGGCTTCAAGATGCACGGCGTGAAGGAAGTCTTCAACGTCGTCAACGTCGGCACCCTCAATGAAGTGTTCGAAGCGGGCACCGAGATCAACGAAGAGGTCCTCCTCAAGGCCGGTCTCGTCGCCAAGAACAAGGCTCCGCTGAAGGTCCTCGGCACCGGCGACGTCAGCAAGGCACTCAAGGTCAAGGCGCAGAAGTTCTCCGCTTCCGCCAAGGCCAAGATCGAAGCGGCCGGCGGCTCCGTCGAAGTCATCGAATAACCCTTGCGGCGTCTCCGCCGGAAATTGAGGCAACATGTTCAAAGCATTCATCAACGCTTTCAAGATCAAGGATCTCCGTAATAAGATCCTGTTTTCCGCGGCGGTCATCATCGTCTGCCGGATCGCGGCCAACATCCCGTGCCCCGGAGTCAACACGAGCAACCTCAAGGCTTATTTCGACAAGCTCTCCCAGGACACGGCAGGTGCGGGCGGCTTCCTGGGCATGATCGACCTCTTCAGCGGCGGCGCTCTCCAGCAGTTCGCCGTCGGAGCGCTCGGCATCATGCCCTACATCTCCGCCTCCATCATCATGCAGCTCCTGGTCCCCGTCCTTCCCTCGCTCGAACGCCTCAAGCGTGAGGGCGAGGCCGGGATGAACAAGATCAACCAGTACACCCGCTACCTCACGATCGTCATCTGCCTCATCCAGGGCGCGATGACCGCGATCGCCATGACGCACCCGGAACGCCTCGGCCTGCCCTCGGCGCTCCCCGGACAGCCGCTCGTCAGCGGCAACGTCTCCGCGTTCGTGTTCTTCTCGGTCATCATCCTGACCTGCGGCACGATGATCCTGATGTGGCTCGGCGAAAAGATCACGGACAAAGGCATCGGAAACGGCGTGTCGATCATCATCACGATCGGCATCATCGACCGTCTCCCGAAGGCGATCGCCCAACTGTACGACATGTACCAGAGCGGCGGCGCGGCCGGCGGCGGACATTTCCGTCTTCCGCACGTGCTCATCCTGATCATCATCTTCGCAGTCGTGACCGCCCTTACGATCATCCTCTGCCAGGGCGTCCGCAAGGTGCCGATCCAGATGGCGCGCAAGACCGTCGGAAACAAGGTCGCGGGCGGCAGCACCTACATGCCGCTCAAGGTCAACTTCCCCGGCGTCATGCCCATCATCTTCGCCGGCGCGATCCTGATGTTCCCGCCGATGCTCCTGCGTCTCATCCCGAGCGCGAAGATCGCGGCGCTCCAGCAGTACTTCAACCACGGGTCCTACTCCTACATGCTGATGTACGGCGCGCTGATCATTGCGTTCTCCTACTTCTGGGTCTCGAACATGTTCAACCCGGTGCAGATCGCGGACAACCTGAAGAAGGAAGGCGCCTACGTGCCTGGCATCCGGCCCGGCAAGCCCACTTGCGATTACCTCGACGACCTGATGACCGTCATCACGTTCGCCGGCGCGATCTTCCTGTGCGGCCTCTCGGTCTTCCCGATGCTCCTCACGATGTGGCTGAAGATCCCGTACGCCGTGGCGTCGTTCTTCGGCGGCACCAGCCTGCTGATCATTGTCGGTGTGACCATTGACACGCTCTCCCAGATGGAATCGCTCCTTGTGATGAAAAACTACGAGGGCTTCCTCCAGCGCGGACGTCTCCGTTCCCGCAGAGGCTGACCCGTTGTGGCGCGGCGGGCTTCGGTCCTTTCGCACAGTCACAGGCGGTTCATCTGAACGATTTCACCCGTTTTCCGGTTCCGGCCGGAAGACGGGCGTTTGCTTTTTCGGGGAAGGGCGAGTATATTAAATGGGCTGTTTGCGGAACTTTTCCCGCCGCCCGCTGTCTATTGAAACAGATTGGAAAGACCAACATGAAAAAAACATCTTCCGCGCAGCATACCGTACGAAAGGCGCTGTTCGCGGCCGTCCTGGCCGGGATCGCGCTCCCGTGCCTTGTGTCCTGCTCCAAGTCCGCCCCGGAGACCCCGATGGAACGCTCCCGCGTCCTGCTGCGTCTCTTCGACAACCTGGAACGAGGCGACAACGACGCGGCGCTCAGGAGCATCGAGACCTACCGGAACCTCGATCCGACGAATCTGTTTCTCGCCGACTTCGAACACATCGTCCGTGCGAACAGCGTGCTCGCTTCGGTCAAGGCCAAGCTCGACGCCGGCGATTTCGCGGGCGCGTCCGCCGAACTCGACGCCTACTGCCTCAAATACGGGCAGGACAACAGCAAAACCGGGCAGGACGACAGCTCCAAGGAAGAAAACGCCAGGCAGTTCGTCCTGGAAGCCAGGGAAAAGGTCGATCTCCTGCTTGAGGCGCAGCGCCTGAACGGCAAAATGCTTGCGGCGGAGTTTTCCGACGATATCCGCGCCGCCGCCTCCGAACTGGAGACGTTTGCAAAGCGCAACGCCAAATATTTCCCGAGACTCCCCGCCTATGCGGCCGCGAAGATCAAGGAAGCCGACGCGCTCGCCGTGGTGGAACGCGCCGACGCCTGCGCCGCGCTCCTGCAGGACGCCATCGACGCGTCCGAGGCCGGACGGAAGTCCGAGGCCGCCACCCTGACCGCGATCCTGGAAATGAACGCGGACGCCGCGCAGACCGCCGGGTTCGAAGCCTGGCTGAGCCGCCGCCCCGCGAATCCATAATCATCAGCAATAGAAAGGTTCCCACGATGAACTGCAAATCTCTTCTTGTTCTTTTCGCGGCATGTGCCGTATCGTTTTCCGCAGCTGCCCAGAGCAGCCCGTCGACGCTCTCCCTGAGGGGGCTTCCCGACCTGGACGCGGACGCCGCGCCGAAGGCTTCTTCCGCCGGCGACGAGGCCGCCGAAGCCGCCATCCGCCGGGCGCTCCTTTCCCAGCCCGCCTCCGAGGAGGAAGTGACGAAGGCGCTTTCCTTCCTGCCCGACGTGGTCGCCGAGGTCAACGACTCGAAGATCACGAAGAAGGATATTATCGACCTGCTTCTGGACAAGAAGGTGTCCCAGCAGGTCCTGGCCCTGACGCCCGAATCCTATCTGCGCACCGCCATGCAGCAGTACGTCGACCAGAAGATCGACACCGCGATCCTGACGCAGAAGGCGAAAGAAGCCGGGTTCACGCCCTCCGAGGAGCTCGTGAAGACCCATTTCGACGCCTCCATCAAAAAGCTCCCCGCCGAGCAGGTCGACGCCCTGAAGGCACAGCTCAAGGAACGAGGCTTCTCGCTCGAATCCTACCGCGACGAGATCGCGAAGGAGGACGACATCCAGGGCAACGCCGCCATCGCCGCCTATGAGGAGAAGGCTTTCATCGAAAAGACCGAAAAGACCATCAACGACGACGCCGTCGAGAAGTTCTACCGCGAGAACCAGCAGAAGTTCGCCGTCCCGGAGAACATCACGGTCGCGCACATCCTGATCCAGTGCGAACCCGTCTCCGCCCTCGACTCCAAGGAAGAGAAGGAGATCAAGACGAAGGCCGACAAGCTTGCGAAGGAGCAGATCGACGAGATATACGCCGCGCTCGTGAAGGATCCCGCCAGCTTCGATAAGCTCGCGCAGGAAAAGAGCAACTGCCCCTCCGGCAAACGCGACAACGGCAAGCTGCCCGCGTTCGACAAGGAAGGCATGCTGCTGGATCAGTCCGGCATGCTCGACCCGGATTTCGCCGCCGCGGCGTTCAAGCTCGAAAAGCCCGGCGAGTTCACGAAGCCCGTCCACACGCAGTTCGGCTACCACATCATCAAGCTCCTGAAGCAGGATCCGAAGGGCTATATGCCGCTCGACAAGGTCAAAGGCGAGATACACGATTTCCTCGTCGACAAGGCCGTTTCCGAGGAGATTCAGGCAATGCTCAAGGCGGAACGCGCCAAAGGCAACATCAAGACCTACGATTTCGCGCCCGCCAAGGTCGATACAAAGGCGGCCAAAAATCCCGCCGCGGCCCCGACTCCCGTTCTCTGATTTCATCCTTTCCTTCGACAATCGAATCCGACAATGCGTCCGCCGATCCCGGACGCATTGTTTTTATCTCGGCCTGCCATTGAAAAA
>JBGUKB010000009.1:0-8718 GCA_045114235.1 Victivallales bacterium | reverse complement strand
AGCGCGTACTTCACGCGCTTGTTCATCGGGATGTCTACACCTAAAATTCTGGGCATGGTGGGTTGTCTCCGTGCTTAACCTTGTTTCTGTTTGTGGCGGGGGTTGCGGGAGCAGACCACGCGGACCACGCCTTTGCGCTTGATGATCTGGCAGTTTTCACATCTGCGCTTGATGGACGAAGTGACTTTCATTTTCGTACTCCGATAGTTTGTATAGCGTTCGATTCCATGACAGTGCGCCCCGGGGATCATGCTCCGGTTCGTCTGTCATACGTGCGGTTGTGCTTTTGGAATGCACGGCAATCACCACAATTTGCCGCGAAACACACAAGAGCTAATACTATACAGCCCTTTCCCCCTTTTGTCAAACCCCCTCCCTCTTTTTTCGCTTTTTTTTCAGAAAATTTTGCTTAAAACCGAAATAATTCGGAAATCTTATCTTGTTTTGCCGCGTCGCAGCAACATAACCGGCCGTCATAATCCGTTATGTTCGTTGAGATCGAAATACAAAGCGATCGGAACCCAAATATAGATAGGAATGGCAAGCACGTCCACGGCAACCGCGGGCGGAAGGGCAAGGATCCGGAAGCACCAGCCGAACGGTCCCGCCTTCTGTTCTCCGGTTTTCTGATGCATGGCTTCTTCGTCGAACGGATTGAGCTCGGATCCATTAGCCCCGAAGTATCTGCAAGCGATCATCGTGTAACGATTGCCGTCCTGCGCGCACGGGAATGCCAAATACTCTGTTGGTAGATTCCGAAGGGCGTCCCTGGGCTGGACCATCAGGACGCAATACGGTTCTGAGAAGGCGGAAATGTCTTCGGGGCGGATTCGCATGCGAAGCGTTTCCCCGTTGACGATCGACCGGCTGTCCGCGGGCGGATTTGTTTCGTCGTCAACATGTTCCGCCAAGTTATACAGAAAAAAGGGTTTCCCCATCATGCTGGAAACATGCATGTTAACCGGCTTGGCGCCGGTGTCCGGCTTCACCTCAAGATAAAACCGGACCAGATTCTCATGGAGCGGTTCCAGCGGGAAATGTTTTTCGTAAGTACGGGACGTGGTCCATGCGGGGAGCGAGTGGAACAAAGCGATGTTGCCGTAAAACGGCAGATAGTTATAGGCCGTCTTCAGTTCGCCGGTCGCGATGACCTCGCTTTTGTCCGGGGACAGTTCCCATTCATACCCGGTGCGCGATACCGTGGTGGTTCCGACATGCCTCAGCGTTTCCGCCGTGAAGCACCCGGTGCAAAACAGCATCAGGACGCAGACAGCCACGAGCGGCAGGAGAAACCGCCGAAAACAGTTTGGATAAAGGGATTCTTTCATTTTCATTCTCATTGGACAGCAGCGGCGCACCAGATGACACAGGACGAGAGCAGAAGGATCACCGCCAGTGTCGTAAAAATCACCATCATGGCTCTCCGTGTGATGTCGGAGAGGACCGCACGGACCGGATGCTCCTGTTTTACGAGGACCCCCAATTTGTTCGGGTAGTTTCGTTTGAATATCTTGTCAACCCGTATCAGCTGGATCCAGGAGGCAAGAAAAAGCAAAGCCCAAAGGGTGTCGATGACGTTTGCCCAGAAAAAGGAGGTGTTGCTTGTGTTGTGTTCGAGTGAGAGGAACCAGAAAACGACCGCAAGAGCAAACAGAACGACGAAGAGAACCAACGATTTGCAGACGGGGCCGGGATGAAAACTTTTAATTCGGTTCAAAATGTTCATGACTTGATTTTCTCCGGATTTGAGCTATATATGAAAGTTCTTAATTCGGTTCAGGATATTCATGACACCAGACCTTTACGAGCCGAAGGCGACCACCAGGAGCAAGATTGGAATGGAAACCGGGATCAAAATCACATCCCCGACGACCGCCGACGGGAACCACAGGACCTTCCAGCAGATCACCCCGAACGACGGGGACCCGCTGGACTCGCCGCCTCCGTAGCCTATGATTTCCTTCATCGCCAGGGGACGCCAGTAATCCTGCTCCGTTTCCCGAGACCATTCCTCGTCGAACGGCATGAGGTCATTGCTGCACAGGAGTTCATAACGGTTGCCGTTGACTGCACAGGGGAACAAGCGGTAGTGATCCCATCCGCTTCTTTTTCCCTCCGGGAGCTCCTCTTCGCCCCGATGCCATACGATGAGCCGGAAGGGCCGGGACAGGTACGGCAGGTCGTTGGGATGAACGCGGAGGTGGATCGTCTCGTCCTCGCCGATCGGAAATTCGTCGATGAACGCCTCGAACTCGAACTGAACAACGGAAAGGTCCGTTACCTCGTCCGGGGAAAGATTCCTTATGTCGTTATCATCATAGATACCGGGCGGCAGAGGATAAAGCGGCATGACCTTTGCGCGCGGGGCGTCAGGGGCGGTCTCCACGACCATATTGCACCGGACCAGGTCTTCCGGCAGGGGATTCAGCGGGATGCGTTTCTCATAGTTTTTGACCGAAGTCCATGCAGGCGCTTCGTGAAGAGCCCCGTAAAACGGCAGATAGTTGTATTCCTTCGTCCGCTTGCCCGTGAGAATGATCTCGTCGCGGCCGGGCGACATCTCATAGCGGTATTCGCTGAAATTCGTTCGGGTCGTGCCGAGGTTCTGAATGACCGACATCATGCAGCACCCGGTGCAGACGAGCCCCGCCGCCATGACGAGCACGGCGAAGAGAAGATTGCGGACCAGTGTCTTTTTCCTGCTCATTTCGTTTCGCTCCGAGGATCAGGTCGTTATCATCATCGCACCACGATAATCCGGGTCAGAGTCCGCCCGCCTCGGAAAGCCCCTTGATCATCAGGGTAAAGAAAAGGGCGGCGCTGCCGTAAATGACGATTTCGCCGGGCAAAAGGATTACGTCCCCGACGATCGCGGATGGCAGACAGAGTGTTTTCCAGAGAACAGCGTCCACGGTGGGGAAACGTTCCCCTGTCGCGCGTTCGTACTCGATCATGCAGACCTCTTCCTGGTTTTCGCGGAACGGATAAAGGCCGGGAAACCGGTTTGCCTCCTGACAGTCCCAGCTTTCCTCCTCGATTTCCAGAAGATCCCGTTCGGAATTCCATGAATCACTGACTATCATTGCAGTAAGAATTCCGACCCCGACAGCCAGAGGCGGTGACCAGCCGGTCTTCTGTTCCTGCGCTCCGTCCCGTTCTCCGTTCTGCCCCTGCGTTCTCTTCTGTTCGGCTTCTTTCCGTTTTTCCTCCAGGACCTTGACCCGATCTTCCCTGATCTTTCGGAAAGGATTGACGGGCGTCATCTTTTCCGGCGCGAGGGTCAGAAGTTCATAGCGGCTGCCGTCCAGCGTGACGGAGACCGGAAACATGAGACGCTTTTCGCATTCCGGCGGAGAAGGCGCGGCGGTCTTTGTTTCCGGCGCGTTTTCCGGCGCGGCCCCTGAAGCGTTTTCCGGCGCGGAAACGTTTTCGTCCGCGTCCGTCGGGGCTTCTTCGGGATCGGCTTTCTTCGGGACCAGGCGGAGCTGGAACGGTTTCGACAGGCTTTCCCGGTCGTGGGGATGGATTTTCAGATAAAACGTTTCGCCCTCCAGGATCGGGAGCGATTTGACCTCCATCACGGCCGTCGGGAGATGGTCCGCCCACAGGAGACGCCCTGCTTCGGGATCGGTCTCCACGATCAGGCAACACCGTATCAGGCACTCCGGCATGGGGTCCAGCGGGATGCGCTCCTCCCAGGTCGAACTCCAGGTCCACGCGGCGTTCCTGTGGATGGACCCGTACAGCGGCAGGAAATTGTATGCCCGGTTCCGTTTGCACGTGAGGATGATCTCGTCACGGTCGGGCGACATGTCGTACCGGTAATCGGTGAACGTGGAGCGCTTCGAGGCGAATTCGCTGTTCAGGATACTCGCGGAGAGGCATCCCGTGCTGCAGACGCAAAGCGCCACGCACAGCACGGCGAACAGAAGATTGCGGATGAGCGTCTGTTTCGAGGTCATGTTTTTGCTCCGTATGACTGTGTTTCTGTCATACTATATCACAACTATCCGAAAAAACAACCTAAATAAAAAAAAATCAGCGGATTAGACAAAAAACGGCGGCGCTATTGGAGCGGGCTGCCCATGTCGAGTATGACAAGTATGACCGCGCCAGCCACACAGTATTCGGGCAGAAGCAATGTATCCGCGACGAGAGCCGGCGGCAGGCAGAAAGCTTTCCAGAGGATCGCGTCCCAGGCGGGGAAACGTTCTCCGAAAATGCGTTCGTATTCGATCATGCGCACCTCATCCATCCCGTCGCGGAACGGATAAAGATACCGGTCCGCCTCGCGGTCGTCCCATTCGCCCGCCGCCTGGGTCAGCAGCGCATTGTGATTGTCCCCGATTAAGGACAAATCTGATATAGGGTCTTTCCCTTCTTCTGCTTTCTGCATGGATAACTCTTTCGCCTTTTCCCGGAACGGATTCGTCCGCGGCTCCCCGGGCGCGGCGGTCAGTAGCACGTACATGTTTCCGTTCACGGCGACGGGGAACATCATGCGGAGCTCGCCTTCCGGTTGTTTTTCCGGAGGACCGGCTTCTTTTCCCTGCGGGATCAGCCGAGCCTTGAAGGGCTGGGCGAGGTTGACCAGATCATCGGGATGGACCCGGAGATAAAACGTTTTGTCCTCGCAGAGCGACGGTTCGCCGCTTTCGATCACGATGGGGGTGTTTTGCCAGTATCGCTGTGCGTCGGGATCCGGCTCCACGAAGAGGAAACAGCGCATCAGTCCGTCCGGCACGGGCTCCACCGGGATGCGTTCCTCCCAAGTCGTCCTCCTGTTCCAGAACGAATGGGGCAGGAGGTAGTGATGTCGGATCTCCCTCGCGCTCGTCACGATGATCTCGTGGCGGTCGGGCGACATCGCGTATTTGGGTACGTCGAACCGGGACGTCTTCGCTCCGAACTGGCCGTTCAGCACAGTCGCCGTGAAACACCCGGTGCAAACGAGCCCGAACGCTGCGGCGGCCACGGCGAACAGAAGATGGCGGATGAGCTTTGTTTCTTGCATAGATTCACCCCGGGTGTTGCAGGAGGTTCGTCAGACTTGACGATCGTGATATTCTGAGGTCAGTTCGTCGGCGATTCAGAGCAATGTGATCGCGATGCGTTTCCCGCAGGCATGGGCGAAACGCGCGATCGTGGAATAGGAAACGTTCTTCCGGCCCCGTTCGATCGCCGCGATATAGGACTGTTTCGTCCCCATGCGTTTTGCCAGCTGTTCCTGCGTAAGCCCGGCTTCTTTGCGGGCTTTGTGGAGCTCCATGACGAGCTGCATATGGGAGAGCTGTTCGTTCACCTCGTCCTTGTTGGCCGGATCGGTGTACCATGCCCATCTTTCCTCGCTGTCCTTCGTGTATTTGCCCGGATGGGCTTTCAGGTCGTCGAGGAACGATTCGAGTTGTTTGTCCGTCATTTCTTCCGCGCGGTCTTTCATGATACGAGTCCTTATCTGTTTCATGGATTCTTGCAGTTAATATATCCCCGAACATATAAAAATCAAGCGACTTTTCATCTTTTTTCCGTTATTTGCGTCAACGGGTGGGCGGATCGAGCATGAATGCGATCGGAATGATGGCGTAGTACGGCAGGGCGATCACGTCCGCGACGAGCGAGGCCGGGAACCAGAGGACTTTCCAGCAGACGGCCTCCACGGTGGGCGTCTCGCCGGAATGATCCTGATATTCGTGGGCGATCTCCTCCATCTGTTTCTCCCGGAAAGGATAAAGGCTCTTCGACCGTTGAAGCCAGGGATTGTCCGGCCCGGAGCCGAGGTCCGTCAGGAGTTCGCGGCGGTCGCCGTCCGCGAACACGGGAAACATGAGATACGGCTTGCTGTCCGAATCGGAACGGGAGCTTCCCCCTGTTATCGCAAATCCGTGGGGGAATGTGTAGAAGCCCGGTTCGACGGCCGGTCCCGCGTCCGTTTCCCCGTCTCCGCTGTACAGCCGGATGCGGAACGGCCGGTTCAGATATTGCAGATACGCGGGGCGCACCCGGAGATGAAGCGTTTCTCCTCCGTGGAGCTGGCAGTCATCGGCATAGACCTTGAACTCGTAGATGCCGCCCGCATAGTTGGAAGTGGCGTCCCCTTCGAAAAGAATGAAGTTCGAGGAATCGGGCATCATGATACTTCGGGACTCGCCGTTCCCGAGGTCGACAGCCTTCGGGATGGAAAATGACGTCAGGAATTTCGGAGGCGGAGCGTCCGAAGCGGTCTCCACGATCAGGTCGCACCGCGAGAGATTGTCCGGCAAAGGGTCCAACGGGATCCGTTCCTCCACGTCCGAAACCGAGGTCCACGCCGGGGTGTGGTGAAGGAATCCGTAGAACGGCAGATAGTTGTACTCCTTCGTCCTTTTGCTCGTGAAAACGATCTCGCTGCCGTCCGGGGACATTTCGTAATGGTAATCGCCGTATTCGGTCCGGGTCGTGCCGAGGCTGTAAAGGTCCGAATAGACCGCGCATCCGGTGCAGAAGAAACCGAGCGCCGCAAAGAGCGAGGCGAAGAGAGTGTTTCGGATGAGCGTCTTTCCTTGCATAGGTCCACCCCGGATGCTTTACAGGACGGATTCGCCGGAACAAACCCGGTAGAGCATGTAAAACGGATAAACCGGAATCAATGCGACATCCACGACGAGCGCCGGGGGAACCCAGAATATCTTCCAGCACCAGCCGAAAAAGCCGGTCGAATGTTCGTTGTCCTGTTTCGCCTCGGCTTCATATTCCCCGGAGAACGGATGGAGATTGTGGAACCCCAGATCGGCATCCGTCAGCGCCTGGTAACGGCCGCCGTCCTGCGAGTACGGAAAGACGAGAAGGCTTTCCGTGGCGTTCTGTTCATGGGCGTCATGGCCGGACTCCGCCGATTCGCCGGAAACGGTTCGGTATTCGGGATAAAACTCGTTCATGAGCCGGTCGAACGGCACGGACAGGCAAATCACGAACGGATCGGACAGGAGAGGCAGATCATCGGGATGCACCCGCAGGCGAAGCGTATCCCCGGCGAAAAGGATCGGCGTTGTGGCGGAAGAATCGGCATCCCTGCGAAGATGTTCCGCCGGAGTCGGGAATTCCATGACTCCGTCCAGCGCTCTGAAAACGCTCCCTCCGCCGGCGAACGGCGACCTCTCCGCCCGTGCGGCGGATGCGTCGGGGGTCACGTCCAGCTCAATGCGCATCAGATTGTCCGGGACGGGATTCATCGGGATGCGCTTTTCGTAATCCTGAACCGTTTTTTTCGGCGCAATGCCGAACGGATGAAGAAACGGGATATAGTTGTACTCTTTTTCCTTCCGGCAGGAAAGGACGATCTCGTCGCGGTCGGGGGAAAACTCGTAATGCTCTCCGGCGATGTATGACTCGGTCGAGCCGAGTTCGTCCAGCGTCATTGCCGTGAAGCACCCGGTACAGATGATGCAGAGCGCCGCGGCGATCACGGCGAACAGGAGATGGCGGACAAATGTCTTTTTCCAAGTCATTAGATGGAATGATAGAACGCGAAGTTCAGGAGTCCAAAACCCAGTTTTCGAGCTTCAATCCCCTGACTTTTGAAAAGAGGACCATGTTGTTTGTAACGAGCGTGACATCCTCAGCCAGTGCGGAGGCGGCTATCATCATGTCCATGGAGCCGATCGGTGTACCTTGCGTTTCAAGCTCCGTTCTAAGTCCTGCATAAACCTTTGCCGTGCTTTGAGTCCAGTCTATACAGGGAATGAGGTCGCAGAAAAGGTTGACCTTTTGTGACAGGCGACGGCTGTTCCGTTTCATCGCCCCATACAGAAGCTCCGCTTCCGTGATACAGGAAATGCAGACTTCATCCAGATGCTTGCGAAGTTGTTCCAGAACTTCTGGATGATCCCCTCGAATCAAGTAGGAGGAAATATCCGTATCAAGCATGTAGCGCGGCATCAGAAAAGATCCCTTTTCTGCACGACTTGGGCGGAATCCCGTTCAATCTTGAAATCCGGGCACGGCGGAACCGCCAGGAACGCTTTGAGCTTGTCTTCCCGGGAAACCGGGGAGAGGATGATCTGATCGCCTTTCCGCGAAATCGTGACCTGCGAAGCATTAAAGCGGAATTTCCGGGGGATTCGCACGACCTGCGAACGCCCGCGTGTTTCAACCTTTGCAATGTCCATTCTGCACCTCCTGAAACTATCTTGAAAACAATATACAGCCGGAAAAAAAAATGTCAAGCGGAAGAACGTATTCCGGGCAAAGAAAACCCCGGCGGCCTTGTGACGGGCTGCCGGGGCAAAAGACAACAGATAGAATGTCGAACGGGGATAATCAGGCGTTCAGGGCGTTCTGGATGAGCGCGGTGAAGGAGTCGGCCTTGAGGGCCGCGCCGCCGATGAGGCCGCCGTCGATGTCCTGCTTGGAGACGAGGGCGCCGGAGTTCTCGGCCTTCATGCTGCCGCCGTACTGGACGACGATGTCCTGGGCCTTGCTGCCGTAGAGGGCGGTCAGGACGGAGCGGATGAAGGCGTGGGTTTCCTGCGCGACGTCGGGCGTGGCGGTCTTGCCGGTGCCGATGGCCCAGACGGGCTCGTAGGCGACGGTGATGGCGTCCATGTCGGCCGCGGAGATGTCGGCGAACGCGCCGCGGATCTGCTTCTCGAGGACGGTGTTGGTCACGCCGGACTCACGCTCGTTGAGCGTTTCGCCGATGCAGACGATGGGCTTCAGGCCGTACTTGAGGGCGGCTTTGAT
>JBGUKB010000008.1:0-2035 GCA_045114235.1 Victivallales bacterium | reverse complement strand
AGGTACGGGACGCACTGGAAGTTCTGGAAGTCGGGCGTCTTCCCCCCCGGCCAGAGGTTCTCCCGGGCGTACTTGGCCGGGTCGTGGAAGTCCGCCGGGTAGCGGGCTATCAGCGACTCCTCGTGCGGGAGCGGCCCCAGGAACCAGCCCAGCTGCCGGAGGAACTCCATCGCGCGGTCGAACCAGTTGTCGTAGGCGCAGGCCTTGTCGCCCCGGCCGTCCCGGCCCCAGAAGCCGTGCGGCCTGTCGGCGAAGAGGTGCAGCTCGGCCGGGATCCGCCGCTTGCGCAGCTCGCGGTAGACCTGCGTCGAGGCGAGCGGCGAATACGGGTCGGCGCTGCCGTGGAACATGCACATGGGGGCGGTCTTCTTGTCGAACTGGAAGACGGGGTCGAGCTTCGCGCCCTCGCCGCCACGCGCGTTCGCGACCCCAAGCCCGTCGTCGAGCGCGTAGCCGATCGCGCCAGTGATCGCCCAGTTGAGGTGGCAGGGAATGTCGTCGATCTTGTCGACCTTTTCGTAGGCGGGCGTCAGTGCGCTCGTCGCGAGGAGCGTCGCAAGGTGGGAGCCGGCGGACATCGAGATCGTGCCGATCCGATCGGCGTGAAACCCGCGCTTCACCGCCTGCGAGCGGACGAGCCGCACCGCGCGCTGCCCGTCCTCCCACGCGCTCTGGTAGAACGGGAGGCCCTTCGGGCGCGGCGTGCGGTAGACGAGGTTCACGCACTGGAAGCCGGCCGCGGTGAACTTCTTCCCCCACATGTCCACAAGCCCGACGTCGCAGCAGTTTTTGTAGGCGCCGCCCGAGATCAGGATCATGCAGCAGCCGTTCGGCTTCTCGGGCGCGGGAAGCCAGTCGATGTAGGGTGCGGCATTGTCCCCTTTCTCGTTTGTCATTTTGGCGACCTGATGCGGCTGGGCGTCGGGCATCTTGCCCGCCGGCCAGAGGTTCTCGCGCTCGGCGGACGCGGTAAGCGCCGCGAAAAGGAACGGTATGAGAATTCGCTTCATTCTATTCGGCCTCCTCGAAACGGAAGTTGCGGAAGGCGAGCCCCGAGTGCTCGGCCGGCATCATCTGGAACTGCACGGCAATCGAGATGATCTTGCGGAAATGATCCGGGACAGTCCCCTTGTCGATGCCGATCCAGACCGTCTCCCACGTCTCGGGATCGTTGTCGGCGCGATAGGCCCAGCCGCCGCGCTTGAACATCGGAACGCGCCACCCGCCGAAGGCGAGCTTGCCTTTCTCGTCGCGCCCGTTGAGCTTAAGCTGCGGCGTCGCGTGGTCGTGGTAGTTTCCGTCCGCGTCCGGGAGGCGGTTCATCTCGAAATAGAGGCGCGTGTACTTCCCGGGCTCGACAGGGATGCCCTCGGCAAGATCGGCGTTCCCACAGCACCAGCTCCCGGCCGTCTCGTCAAGCGCCACGTTCCAGGTCTTGGTCGCCTCGTCGTAGCTCGCATGGACGCCCTTCCCGCCGCCGGTGTGGCCGAACTTCGGGAACTCCACCACCTTTGGCTCCGGCTTCTGCACGGTAATCGCCGCAACGTAAGACGTCGTGCCGCGCCGCGGCGCAATCTCGACGGACGCAATCTTCTTCTCGGGCTTCGGGTTCGGCCACTGACGGATCATGTACTTGTGTCCTTCGCCGTCCTTCCAGCCGACCACTTCCCTGCCGCTCTTCGCGTCCACTTCTACGGATGTCTTGTCATCGTAAACTACGCGGTATAGGGGCGCGGCAGTATGTGCGAAGTAGAGGAACGCCGCGCGCGAATCGACTGCAATCCCCTTCACGGGCTTCTCGACCTTGATAACGTCCTTAAACTGGTTCTGGTCGAAACGGATGAAGTCGAAGCGCATGCCGCGCCAGTCGGTCACGCCCCAAGGAATCTTGAAATCCGGGTTCTGGACGTTGGCAAATTCGTTGAGCCGCACGAAGACCATGCGGTTCGGATCGACGTCGAAAACGGGCTGGCGAGCCGCGCGCTCCGCTTTCTCGCGGGCGATTTCCGCCTTGCCGAGCTCAAGCGCCTTCTCC
>JBGUKB010000007.1:0-35255 GCA_045114235.1 Victivallales bacterium | reverse complement strand
TAAGGGCGATTTCCGGGGTCACGGGGTGGGAGTTAGCCTGTCCACGAATTCCGTCGGTTCCAAAGAGCTTTCTTTCCATAAGAGTTTTCGGCCTTTCCAGAATTGGCTTGTTGAAGCGGCAAAACGCCGCCAGAAAAAATGAATGATAAAATATACATCTCTACAAAAAGATTTTCAAGAAAAGACGACAGAAATATGCAAGATTTCCAAAAGGCCGTGCCGACGGATCAGGATTTCCGCCCGGGAACAGCCGAAAGCGGCACGGCGGACAAGGCGGCCTGAAGCGTCGCAGGGGTCGCTTTCTGAACCGTGGGGAGCTCCGGCGACCAGGCGGCGATGCGCGCCTCCTGCACCAGCAGGAAGAAGTCGAAGAATGGGCGGCAATCCTCCAGGCTGACTCCGGCGTCGTACAGCAGATGGAATTTGTCGATGAACGGCGTGACCGCCTCGCCTTTCGTACGGTCGCGTCCATAGGACTGGTCGGCGCGTTCGAGTCGAACCCGTAAGGCGCGCAGATAACGCGGGTAACGCGCCACAGCTTCGGGGGTCCGCAGGAACCCCTTGCGGAAGAGCACGGCGAGCTGTCGGTTCACGTCGACGTCGGTGAAGGAATCCGCCGGGAGGTCGCCGAGGCGGCGTTCGATCGGCTCGTAGGCGGCGAGCATCTGAAGCAGCGCGGAAACGTCCTCGCGCACGGCGTCCGCCAGCCGGTTCCGCAGGCGCAGGCAGGCGTCGTCGAACGCTTTCGCATCGCGGACGGATTCCGGCGGACAGCCAATGGCGCGGGCGACGGCGTTGTCGGTCAGGTCGGCGCGCCAGTCCGGATCGTCCGGGAAGAACTCGTGCTCCAGCGAACGACCGAGCTTGGCGTAGCTCCGCATGTGCGCGAACATCTCCGGGTAGCGGATGCGGAAGAGGGTCAGGATTGCGCGGCGGTGTGCGGTGCGCGCCTCGGCTTCATCCAGAAACAGCGCGCAGCCGATGTTCTGTCCGCCCTGCTCCCGGAAGAATCCGGGATAGACTTCACGGCCTTTGCCGTGGTTCAGGCGGACGGACACGGGCAGTTCGGGGAGGCTGTCCGGCCAGGAAGTCTCGCCGTGCAGCTCCCATTTGCGCGCGGCGGCGTGTCGGCTTGAGACTGTTTCGGCGGCATCGTCCACCTCGGGCAGGTCGCGGACGACGCGCAGGAGCTTGCCGTGCTCGTTCAGGATGGCGAACTTGAGGACGAGGAATTCCGGTAGCTCGATGTCGTCGAACGCCGATTCGTCGAAGTCGCAACCGCGGAAACTCCGCAGGAACGACGCGAGCACGCGCGGCAGATTGCGCGCCGGGTAGATTTCGCCGTGTTTCAGCCCGTCCAGAAACGCCTCGACGCATTCGTCCAGCGGCAGCAGCTTCTTGCGTTCGGTCTTGGTGAGCGAACGGAACATGTAGTCGAGCTTCATGCGGAGGAAACCGGGCACGAGGTATTCGGCGGCGGCGCGCGGAAAAAGGTTCATGTGCGCTTCCGGCAGATATACCGTGATGCCGTCGTCCTCCTCGCCGGGATCGTAGACGTATTCCAGACGGTAGCTCTCGCCCTCGGCCTCCAGTCGGTCCGGGAAATCCGCGTCCGGCAGGGAGTCCGGCGGAACGAGCGCGATGTCCTCCGGTTTCGGATCATACGAACGATGCCGCCGGGTCCAGTCCTTGCGAATGTCGGACACGCTGCACATCCACGGCGGCAGGACGCGCAGGAAATGCTGTTCGAGCGCGTGGAGGTCGACCACGGAGCCGGACCGCCGGAGTTTCGCCTCGAACGTGTGCAGATGTTGAACAAGCTCGTTGCAGCGCACCAGCCACGGCGCGGCGGGATCCTTGATCCTACACGGCACCAGCGCTTCCTTGATGAACACCGCCCGCGCGGCGTCCCGATCGACGCGTCCGTAGTGGCAGCGGCGGCCCGGATGGATCGGAAGCGCCCCGGCGAAGACGCGTTCGCGGGCGAACACGAATCCGCTGACTTCGTCCCATGTGACGCGGTCGTAGGTACGCGAACACAGCTCCGGCGCGATCTCCTCCAGCCACGCGCCCTCGACCACGGCGCAGCAGCGCCCGAAGACGCGGCTGGTCTCCATGATCGTGAAGCACAGCAGCCATTCCGGCGCTTTCTTGAGCTTGGCGAGCGCGGAGCCGGGGAAGATGCTGAACATGCGGCCCGTGCGGTCGAAATATTGCTTTTTCTCAGGGTCCCAGCACGCCAGGCGGCGCGGCAGGCCGCCCATGAGGGACTTGTGGATCGGGTCGGACCGGTCCGCACGGAGCTCGATCTTGAGAGATTCCAGCTCGGTTTCCGGCTGGAGGTATTCGAGCAGGTCGGCGCAGAGGTTGCGCCACTCCTGCATGCGGCGGAAGTTCAGGTAGTTGGCGCGGCAGAATTTGCGGAACTGCGACTTGGAAACGCGGAACGCCTCGTCCGCCGCCAGCCACAGCTTCACGATGCTCAGGAAATCCGATTCCGGCACGTCGAACTGCCGCTGCGCCGTGTCCGCCTCCTTCGTCTTTTCAAAGGGACGTTCGCGCGGGTCCTGCATCGACAAAAACGCCGCGATCAGCAGGATTTCCGGCAGGACGCCGCGGTCCTCGCCATCGAGCAGGATGCGTCCGAGACGCGGCCCGACGGGGAGTTCCGCCAGGCGCCGCCCCTCGTCCGTGAGCGCGCCGGATTCGTCGATGGCGTGAAGGTCGGTCAGCGTGGTCAGGCCCTCACGGATCAGCTGGGGCGACGGCGGATCGACGAACGGGAACTGGACGATCGGGGGGAGTTTCAGCGCGGCCATCTGCAGGATGACGCCCGCCAGGGATGCGCGCTGGATTTCCGGCGCCGTGAACTCGGCGGCGTCGGCGAGCGTCTGCTCGGCGCAGAGATGCACGCACACGCCGTCCTGTTCGCGTCCGCAGCGTCCGCGCCGTTGCATGGCGCTTGCGCGGGAAATCCCCTCGATGCGAAGCTCCTGGATGCCGCTCTTCGGGTTGTAACGGGAGAGGCGCACCAGCCCGGAATCGACCACGTAGCGGATGCCCGGGATCGTGATGGACGTCTCCGCCACGTTCGTCGCGAGCACGATCCGGCGGTTCGAGGAGTTCGGCGCGAAGATGCGTTCCTGTTCGGCCGCGCTCATGCGCCCGAAGAGCGGCAGTATCTCGGTGTGGGGGTAGTCGCGCCCGGTCAGCATGTCGGCGCAGTCGCGGATTTCGCGTTCGCCGGGGAGGAAAACGAGGATGCCGCCGCGTTCGCCCGCGTCGAGCAGGTATTCCACGCCGCGCGCGACGGATTCCGCCAGTTCCTCGTCCTGAAGCGGCTCCAGATAGACGTCCTCGACCGGGTACACACGGCCGCCGACCTCGATGACCGGGGCATCGCCGAAGAACGACGCGATACGGGCGGCGTCGAGCGTGGCGGACGAGATGATCACGCGGAGTTCGGGGCGCCGCGCGAGCAGGAGCTTCATGTATCCGAGCAGGAAGTCGATGTTGAGGGAGCGCTCGTGCACCTCGTCCAGGATGATGCAGTCGTACTGGTACAGCTTCGGGTCATTTTGTGTCTCCGCCAGCAGGATGCCGTCCGTCATGAACTTGACGACCGTGGAGTCGTCCGTGCGGTCGTCGAACCGCACCTGATACCCGATCTCGTGTCCGCAAGTGCATCCTGTTTCGTTCGAGAGACGGCGGGCGAGCGCGGAGGCGGCGATCCTGCGCGGCTGGGTGCAGCCGATCCGTCCGGCGCGGCCGAACCCCTCCAGCAGGGCGGCCTTCGGGAGCTGGGTCGTCTTGCCGGAACCCGTTGTGCCGCAGACCACGATGACCTGGTGCGACTTCAGCGCGGCGCGGATTTCCGGGATCTTCGCCGTGATCGGGAGGTTGTCCGGGAACTCGCAGCGGATATGCGATGCGGACGGGACGAGCGAGCGTTTCTTCGCCGTTTCGAGCAGACGGAAAAACTCCTCGCGTTTCGGTTCCGCCGCCTCGGGATCAGTGTCCAGCAAATCCAGAAACGCACGGCGGCGTTTGCTCAGACGGGCGCGGTCGGTCAGACGCAGAGCGGACCAGATGCGCGCAAGTTCCCGCTTGGTCTGGCGGGGATCCGTACTCATTTCGGGGCTCCGGCTTGATGCGACTGGATGAAGTTCACGAGCACGTCGGCGCGCCGGTAGAAATCCGCCGGACCGTGCGCATACGTCAGGACCTGTTGACGCCAGTAGTACAGCCCGTCGTCGGAGATGCCGGCGAGGTAGTCCAGCTCGGCGGTCAGCGCGCCGGGATCGAACGGTTCGTTCAGGACGTGTCCGCCGGATGCCAGCACGATATCCTGGAATCCGCAGACCTCGGTGCAAACTACGGGCAGGCCGGACGCGATTGCCTCGATCAGAATGGAGCCGGCGGCCTCGCGCAGGGCGGGATGCACCAGATAGTCGGCGGCGCAGAGGAGTTCCGGCAGGTCGGGGCGTCCGCCGGCGAAGATCACGCGGTCGGCGATCCCGAGTTCGACCGCCTGTTTTTCGCATTGTTCGCGGCCGAGGAATCCTGTGATGAAAAGGCGCAGACGGGCGCGGCGTTCGGGCGGAAGATCGGAGTAGGCGGACAGGATGCGGTCCACGCCTTTCAAGAGCATATCATGCGCCGCCGTGATGGCGAGGCGTTCGTTTTCCTTCAATCCGAGTTCGGCGCGCTTGCGTTTGCGGATCTCATCGGGATCCGGTACGCGTCCGCAGGCGGGATTCATGCCCGGCGGCAGACGCAGGAATCGCGCAGGCTGCGTGCCGTAGACGCCGAAAAATGCGTTGATCTGCGGCGTGACCAAATAGAAAATATATGTGAAGGTTTCGGGAGAGAAGACCGCTTTTTCCCGTTCGAGGAGACGCGGATCGGCGTTCTCCGGGTTGCTGCCGAGGCAGTCGAACCCGGCGAAATAGAAATCCACGCCGGGGATCAGCTCGAACGCCGCCGTCCGGTCGAACGTCTCGCGTTCCATCAGTTCATGGTACGCCGTTTCGAGCGCGTCGAGGTCGTCAGCCTCACCCGTTCCGGGTAGTTCCGTCATCAGGATTTTGAGCTTGTCCGGGCGTTCGCCCTCCCACGAACCGACCAGACACGTCACATCGTGTCCGCGGTCCGCGGCGGCTTCGGCGGCGCGCAGGAAATCCGTCTGGAGGCCGCTGTAGGGGAAATACCGGGCGATGAGGAAGAGGATTTTCATGATTCCGGCTCGTCATCAAGCGGGAAGTCGATCTCGGACAGGGAATCCGCCCCGGCAAGCAGCATCACGAGGCGGTCGAATCCGAGCGCGGACCCGGCTGCAGGCGGCATCCCGCGGTCGATCGCGTCCAGGAACGCCGTCGGCTCCGGGTATTCCGTAAGACCGAGACGCTTGCGCGTGGCGCGGGCGGCGGCGAAGCGTTCCCGTTGAACAACAGGATCGATCAGCTCGCCGTAGGTGTTCGCCAGCTCGACGCCCGCCACATAGACCTCCCAGCGTTCGGCGAGGGTCGGATCGGAGGCTTTCGCGCGGGCGAATGCGCCGAAACGGACCGGGTAGTCGATGAGAACGCACGGACGGTCCTTCGGCAGGTTCGGCTCGACTTTTTCGACCAGGATCTCCTCGAACAGCGATTCCTGCTCCGCGACCTCGTCGGCGGAGACTCCCGCGAACGTACGGAACGCCTCGCGGACGGGGAGCAGAGTCCATTCGCCGCCGAGCTCAACCTCATAGCCGCGCGACTTGATCTTCGTGCCGCCGGTGCATGCGATCGCGGCTTCGATGATGATCGCGCGGATGGTATCCAGCAGCTCCAGATAGTCTGCATGCGCCATGTAGAATTCGAGCATGTCGAACTCGGTCCGGTGCAGGCGGCCGCGTTCGCCCGCCCGGAAACACGGCCCGATCTGGTAGATGCGGTCCATGCCCGCGCAGAGCAGGCGTTTCATTTCAAGTTCGGGGGACGTGCGCAAAAAGAAGGCGCCCGAGGGAGGAGCGTCGATATACTCCTCCGCCGCGGGCGCTGCGATGCGGACCGGGGTCGTGACCTCGGTGAAGCCCCGTTTGTCGAACCCCGCCCGGACCGCGGACAGGACGCGGGCGCGGAATTTCAGCGCCGCGACGGTCTGCTGGAGCCGGGTGAAGGGGTCCACGGTACGGGCTTTCAGCCTGTGTCAGCCTTTGCTGACGCGTTCGGCGTATTCTCCGGTGCGTGTGTCGATGCGGATCGTGTCGCCGACGTTGATGAAGAGCGGGACCATGACGTCGTAGCCGTTGTCGGTCTTCGCGGGCTTCATCACGTTGGAGCTGGCGGTGTCGCCGCGAACGCCGGGTTCGGTCTCGGCGACCACCTTCTCGATGAAGGTCGGGAGGGTGATGTCGATGAGCTTGCCGTTGAAGAAGAGTCCCTGGCAGAGGGCTTCCTCGATCAGGAAATAGGTGCGCTTGCCGAGGGCTTCCTCGTTGATGGAGATCTCTTCGTAGGTCTCGGCGTCGCTGAAGACGTAGTTCTGGCCGTCGTGATAGGAGTAGTACATGTCGCGTTCTTCAAGGTTCGGGATGCCGACCTTGTCGACAGGGCGGTAGGTACGATCCATCGTGCTGCCGTTGATCATGCTTTTCAGCTTGCAGCGGTAGAGCGCGGTGCCCTTTCCGGGCTTGCAGAATTCAAAATCGGTGATGACGTACGGCTGGCCGTCGATTTCAACTTTGAGACCTTTTTTCAGGTCTGCGGCATCATACATTGCCATGGTATTTTCTCCGTTTGCTGATGGGTTGCGGATTAAAGTCAAAACTATAATATAGCATAAAATCACGCTTTTGCAAGATGTTGCGCCGAAAAAACGGCGTCTTTCCGCGGAAAAAAGCGCGGTTTTATGCCGTAGGGGGACGAAACAGAACCGGTCAGAAAAGACCGTCGACCGTGCCGTCGTCCGCGATGTGGATGCGCTCGGCGGCGGGCGAGGACGGCAGACCGGGCATCGTCATGATGTCGCCCGCGAGCGCCACGACGAATCCCGCGCCGCCGGAGATCTTCAGGTTGTGGATCAGCAAGTCGAACCCCTCCGGCGCGCCGATGAGCGACTGGTCGCCGGTGAAGCTGTACGGCGTCTTCGCGATGCAGACGGGCATGGAGTCGCCGCCGTACTTCGCGAGCAGTTCGAGCTGGCGTTCCGCCTCCTCCGTGAAGACCGCGCCGCGTCCGCGGTAGACATGACGGACGATCGTGTCGAGTTTTTCCCTCAAAGACATGCCTTCGAGCGGATAGGCGAACATCGGTTCCGCGCTGTTATTCTTTTCGCAGAGCTCCATGACGACGTCGGCGAGCTCCAGGCCGCCTTCGCCGCCCTTCGCCCAGACGTCGGAAAGCACGGTGCGGACGCCCAGGGACGCGCACGCCTTCATCACGAGGTCGAGTTCCGCCTGCGTGTCGGCGGGGAACCGGTTCACGGCGACGACCGCGGGAAGCCGGAAGACATTCACGAGGTTGTCGAGGTGGCGAAGCAGGTTCGGCAGGCCGCGTTCGAGTGCGGCGAGGTCTTCGTGTTCGAGTTCGTTTTTCGCGAGGCCGCCGTGCATTTTCAGCGCGCGGACCGTGACGACGAGGACGGCGGCGGCGGGGTTGAGGCCGCCGAGACGGCATTTGATGTCGATGAACTTCTCCGCGCCCAGGTCGGCGCCGAATCCGGCCTCCGTGACCGTGTAGTCGGCGAGCTTGAGGGCGAGGCGGGTCGCCAGCAGGGAATTGCAGCCATGCGCGATGTTCGCGAACGGACCGCCGTGGATCAGGACGGGCGTCCCTTCGAGCGTCTGCACGAGGTTCGGCTTGATCGCCTCCTTCAGCAGGACGGCCGCGGCTTCGGCGGCGCGGATATCGCCTGCGGTAACGGGTTCGCCGTGGACGTTGTAAGCCACGATCACGTTTGCGATGCGGCGCTTCAGGTCGGCGATGTCCGTGGCAAGGCAGAGCACCGCCATCAGTTCGGAGGCCGCCGTGATCTCGAATCCGGCCTGCCGAGTGTATCCGCCTTTCCCTTTCGTTTTCAGTTCAATGTGCCGCAGCGCGCGGTCGTTCATGTCGAGGCAGCGTTTCAGGACCACGCGGTCCGGGTCGATCTGCAACGCATTGCCGTGGAAGATATGGTTGTCGGTCATGGCGACCAGCAGGTTGTTCGCAGCGCTCACTGCATGGAAATCGCCCGTGAAATGCAGGTTGATGTCCTCCATCGGGATGACCTGCGCCCAGCCGCCGCCTGCCGCGCCGCCCTTGCGCCCGAAGACGGGGCCGAGGGACGGTTCGCGGATTGCCGCGACGACTTTCTTGCCGCGTCTGCGGAGCGCGTCGGCGAGGCCGATGGTCGTCGTGGTCTTGCCTTCGCCCGCCGGGGTCGGCGTGATGGCGGTCACGAGGACGAGGCGTCCGTCCGGCTGTCCGGCGAAACGTTCAAACACGCACGGTTCGAGCTTGGCCTTGTTGCGCCCATAGGGGGCGTAGTCGGTTTCGGAAAGGCCGAGCGAGGCGGCGATCTGCGAGATCGGACGGCACGGGACGCCGGCTGCTATTTCGAGGTCGGATTTCATATCGGATATCCTTGTATCAGAAAAGATTAACCTCATAATATACCATCATTCAGGGGAAAATGCAAATTCACGGCGCAAAAACGAGCGATTCGGCGATATCGTTCCAGAACGCCAGGCCGCGTTCCGTGGGTGCAATCGTGTCCGCCGTGAGCGTCACGAGGCCGCGTTCCGCAAGGTCGTTCATTTGTGCCAAAAAAACGTCCCAAGTACAGTCCGTCGCCGCCTCGAATTCCTCCCGTTTCCAGCCGCGCACGGTACGGAGCCCCATCATCAGGATTTCGCCGAGGCGCGCCCGCCTCGGGATGCGGTCGACTTCCGGCGGCGCGCCGTCCAGCCACGCACGCAGATCGGAGACCTGCGTCCAGCGGTCGGTCCCGTCGAACGAGCAGGCGGCGGGTCCGAGCCCGAGGTAGGTCTGCCCGAGCCAGACGTTGGAATTGTGGCGCGACTCGAAGCCCGGGTGCGCGTAGTTGCTGATCTCGTACCTGGGAAGCCCAGCCGCGCCGAGGATTTCGCCCGCCTGTTCCCACATGGCCGCGGAAAGCGCGTTGTCCTCCGGCCGGCCTTCGATCCTGCGTGCGAACGGTGTGCCGGGTTCGGGCGTGACGGAATACGCGGAGATGTGTTCGGGCTTGAGTTCAAGCGCGCGTTCGAGGTCGCGCCGCCAGAGATCCGGCGTTTCCCCCGGCAAACCATACATCAGGTCGAGTCCGAGATTGCGCAGTCCGGATTCGCGCAGATTCCGCACGGCCTCCTCCGGGCCGGGGCCCGCATGCTTCCGGCGTCCGACCGCCTCCAGCAAAGCAGGCTCAAACGATTGAATTCCGAGCGTAACGCGGTTGGCGAACGAGGCCAGGACGGCGGCTTTTTCCGGCGTGACGGTAAACGGGTTCGCCTCAATGGAGATTTCGACGGCATCGGGTGCGGCTTCACGGACGGCTGAAAAAAGCCTCTTCAAAACCTCGTCCGGCAGCAGAGACGGCGTACCGCCCCCGAAATAGACGGTTTCGGCATTTTTGAGACGGGGAACGTTTTCTTCCAGCTGAAACAGGATCCGGTCAAGCCACTCGCGGATCAGCGTCGCATCTGGCATGGGTTCGGAGTAGAACGCACAGTAGTCGCACTTCCCGGCGCAGAACGGCACATGGATGTAGAGATTGCGCATCAGTTGAAGTAGCGGCGGATGAACGCGTTCCGCCTGATCTGCGCTTCGTATTCTTTGCGCTTTTCGGCGACTTTCTCCTTGAAAAGAGCCTCGCGCACCTCGCGGTTTGCCTGGCTGAACGGAATCAGTTTGGCGGGCTCCGTGCTGACGATGCGCAGGAAGAAATATGCTTCCGGCGCCTCGATCGGGCCGACTATGTCGCCGGTCTTCTTGTCCTTCAGCGCTTCGATGAATTCGGGGCGGAGCTTGTTGCGTTCGTTGCCTTCGGAAATGCCGCCTGTGGAAGCGCTCGCGCCGTCGGATCTTTCCAGCACGAGCCGCGTGAAGTTCTTCTGGGAAGGATCCTCTTCGAGCGCCTTCCGGACGGCGTTGACGGCGGCCTTCGGGTCGCCTCCGGCAGATCCCGCGGTCACGTTGATCTGGAGTATCTGGAGAGAAATCTTTTCCGGGACGGTCCATGTTTCCGGGTGGGCCTTGTATTCCTCGTAGACCTCTTTCGGCGTGATGTCGACATGGTGGCTGCAGTCGCGGAGCAGGAGGACTTCGACGGCGATCCGCTCCTTTGCCTGTTCGCGGAGGCGTTCCGGCGTGATGCCGTACGGCTGGAGGCTTTTTTCGAGGGCGGCGCGGGAGTCGGCGCCGCTGGTGCGCACGAATTCGTCCAGCAGGTTTTCGATTTCCTGGCGCGGGATGTCGAACGGTTCCAGCTTGTATTTTTCGTAGATCAGTTTGCGGGTCACGATCTCCTCGATCGCCTCTTCACGCAGCTTTTGCGTTTCGTCGTACAGGCGTTCCCCGGAGTAGACCCCGGCGAGCTCCTTCTCGCGGGCGCCCGTTTCCAGGATCACATCCAGCAGCGTGATCGGTTCGCCATTTACGGAAACCATGACCGAGTCGATACGGGTTCCGGGCGGAGGGATGGGGATGGTCGCGGCATCGGACCGGATGCTCTTCTGGTCGCGCGACTGGGCGACGGACAGAACGTCCCGGTCGGGCGTGTCCGATTCCGCCGCGGCCGACGGCAAAAACGGGACGGCGCAGACGGCGAAGGTCAGGCACAGCATTTTTTTGCTGATCGTCATGGTGTTACGTCCTCGGTTCTCGCTTCGGCATGTTCGGTTGTTTTTGGAAAAAAGGTTCGGATTACAATAGCATAAATCCGCAAAAAATCAAGGCTGCCCCGTCATGCGGAGCGTGACGGCGTCGGCGGCTTCCCGCAGAAGTCCGAGCTCGTCCAGCACGTCCAGGATCGTGTAACGGTTCCGGATCAGCTGCGCCGCCAGGATGCCGTGTTTGAACTGGGCGTTTCCGAGGCCGATGTCGGCGGGCGCGGCCGGGCAGGAGGCGGCACGGAACATGGCTTTCAGCGTGTCGAACGGGATCAGGCATTCGGCGGTACGTTTCGCGAGGGCGTCCCAATGGGCGAAAATGAGCTCGCGCCGCGCGGCCAGAGCATTGCCGGTCAGGAATTTGCCCATCGCGATCTCACCGGTTTTCGCGCCGTAGCATCCGCGGGAAAGCAGATCGTCGACTTCGGCGCGGCGTTCCTGCTCCGTTCGGGGCGGGCGCGCATTGGCGCGCGCCCAGCCGGCGCCGTGGCCGGCGAACAGCCATTCCATCAGGGCGGTGGAGGCGAGCGTGCCGATGCCGACCTTGAACCCGTGCGACACGGGGACGCCTTCGAACATGAGGTTCTCCATTTCCCACAGGTGGCTGATCATGTGCTCCGCGCCGCTCGCGGGACGGGACTCGCGGTACATCTGCATGGAGTACCCCGTGGCGGCGAGCCCGAGGAAGATCGCGCCGATGTCGGACGGGTCGGAGATCCATTTGCGAAGGTCCTTCTGGACCAGGTCCCATACATCGGTACGGATCGGCTCGATGCCGAGTTCGTCAGCAATCGCCCAGTCCGCGCCGCCCGCGACTTTCGCGGCGAGGTCGGCATAACCGGAGGCTGCCATGGGGGCGGGCGCGGCCTTCAGGACGTCGGTGTCGGCGGCGACCGCGAGCGGAGCGAGGCAGGGCAGCGTCTTTTTCAGTCCGTTGTCGGTCATGGCGGCGCCGTAGGATGTGTAGCCGTCAACCGAGCTTGCCGTCGGGACGCAGAGGTAACGGTGGCGCGTGACCGCCGAGGCGCGTTTCACGAGGTCGTTGATCGTGCCGCCTCCGACCGAGACCGGCACGCAGTCGAACGGCATGGCGTCGGTCAGGCGCGGGGTCAGGGCGTTGTCCGCGTGGATCATCGGGACGGCGGGGAAGATGAACGGCTCGTGCGGATCGAGTCCGGCGGATTTCAGGATGCCGAACAGCGCGGCGCCCGCGGCCTTCCATGTATTCTCGTCGGCCACGATCCAGGGGCGGCGCGACTGGAAACAGCGGCGCACCAGCTCCGGCACGTCATGCAGCGCGCCGGAATCCATCACGAAGGCTTCGGTTTCCATTCCGGGGGGGATCGGCAGCAGGTTCATGGCAGAGTTCCTTATTTCATTCCGGGCAGTTGGCAGGCGGTCACTGGCGGAACGTGTTGTTCTGGACGGAATTGGCGGCGCGGCGTGCCCTTTCGGCGTCGGCTTCCGCCTTTTTCCGGGCTTCCGCCTCGGCGTCGGCACGCTGTTTCGCGGCGGAAAGCTCATTTGACAGGTTATAGTTCTTTTCCCGGAGGTCTTCGATCTTGCCGGAGAGGACGTTGATCTCTTCGTTGAGTTTTTCGACGCTCTTCCCCTGTTCTTTCTGGACGGCAAGCTCTTCGCGGAGTTTGCGCATCTCCTCGTCGCGGGCGGGTTCGTTGGCCGCCGCCTGGTCCAGGCGTCCCTGCAGGGAGTCGATCTGCTGCAGGAGCTTGAGCCGTTCGGCGGCGAACTGTTCCTTTTCGAGGGCGATCCGTGCCTCGAACTGCGCCTGCTGCGCCTCCATCGCCGTGCCGCTGGCGCGCCTCATTTCCTCGATCGCGGCCTCGAACGCCGCCCGTTGGGCGGGAAGGTCGGCGCGGAGTTTCTGAAGCTCGTCATTCATGCCGGAAACACTGCCCGCGAGCCCGGAGACGCGCCCCTCCATGCCGGAGACGCGTCCCTCCATGCCGGAGACGCTGCCTGCGAGCCCGGACATGCTGCCGGACAGGCCGCCGATATCGGAACGGAGGGCGTTTTCGCGCGTTTCGGAGCCCGCCGAGAGCGCGGCGATGGCGGATGCGGCGTCGCGGCTTGCGGCGGTGTTGTCGCGCTGCACGAGGAAATTGACGTAGAAAAGCACCAGGAAACCGGCCAGAACCACGATGGTCATGACGGCAGCGGCGAGCATCAGACGCAGCCGTCGTGCGGAAGTGTCTGCCTTCCGGTTGACCGCGCTCATGGCGTCGCAGAGATCGGTGAACTTCGCGCCGAGCAGGTCGTACAGCTCATCGAAGTTCTCCTGCTTTACCAGGGGATAGTTCTTCGGGTCGGGGGACGGGTTCGCGGCGTCCGAATGGACGGAATCGTCGCCGGGGCCGGCTTCTGTTCCGCCCGCATTGTCCGCCGGCTCCACGGTCGGGTGGACCGGGAAGATGCGTTCCAGTTCGCCGTCGATGTCGCCGATGGAACGTCCGGCGGTGCGGAGTTCGGCGACTTTGCAGAGGACGGAGAGCGTACGGTCCGTGTAGAAGCGGCGGCGTCCCTGCGTCTGGAGTTCGATGAAACGGGCGTACTTGCCGAGCCAGTCGGTGATGGTCGTCCTCGGCACGCCGACCTGGTCGGCCAGGTCGCTGATCGAATAAAGGTTTTGATTTTCAGGATTCATGTTAAGGAAAACTCCTCCTTTGCGGAAGATCGTTCTTGTTCGTTCAATATGGCGCGGGCCAGGCGGATATCCTCCTGAATGCGGGCGGCAAGCTCTTCCGGCGAGCCGAATTTCCGTTCGCCGCGGATGCGGGCGGCGAATCCGAGCGCCATTTCCCTGCCGTAGAGGCCGGGCGCGCCGTCCGTCAGGAGATGCGCCTCCACGCGGACCTGTCCGCCGTTGCCGTAGGAATCGAACGTCGGCGCGACGCCGATGTTCACCACGGCGGGGAAACGTTCGTCTCCGACGACCGCGAAGGCCGCGTAGACGCCGTTCGCCGGGAGCATGCCGCAGCGCACGTCCAGGTTTGCCGTCGCGCAGTGCAGGGTGCTCCCCGCGACTCCGTATCCGCTGACGACCACGCCCGAAACGGCGGGGCGTCTGCCGAGACAGCGTGCGGCGCACGCTACATCGCCCGCGGCCAGCGCTTCGCGGATGTTCGTGCTGCTCACGATGCCGTGTCCGTCGCGGATCTCCGGGACGGCGCGGCAGACGAATCCGAGCTCGTTGGCACGTTTTTCAAGGAACGCGACGTCCCCGGCGCCCTTCGCGCCGAACCGCCACATGGAGCCGACGCAAACGCCTCGGACGCGGACCGGGCCTGCGAGCAGGCAGCGGGACAGGAAGTCTCCGGGAGAAAGCGCCGCGAACTCCCGCGTGAACGGCAGGGAAACGACTGCCCGGACGCCGAGCGAGGCCAGGATACTGAGCTTGCGCTCGCGGGACAGCAGAAGCGGAGGCGGATTGTCCGGCGTCAGGACGGCGCGCGGATGCGGATGGAAGGTCAGGACCGCGGGAACCGCGTTCAGGCGGCGGCTCTCCTCCAGCATGGCACGCATGAGCGCGACGTGGCCGCGGTGCAGGCCGTCGAACGTCCCGATCGCGAAAACGACGTCGCGGATGCCGTGGTCCGCCAGTCCGGCGGGCGCGTCGCAGCAGATGAGTTCAGAGGAGTTCCAGTTCATAGACGGTCGGATCAGGGGTTGTTCTTCGCGGCGGAGTTCCTGTTCGCGGTCCCGGACGCCTTCCCCGTTTGCCGGACGCCGGGCAGATAGGCGTTCATCACCTTTACGATTTCGGCGTTGACGCCGGACGCCGTGCCCGCGCGGGCCGCTTCCTGCGTGACTTTGGCGCCCGCCTTGAGCAGCGCCTTCACCTGTTCCGGGTCGTTGTTCGCGATCGCGAGCATCAGGGCGCTGGCTTTTTTGCTGTTGACGACGTTCGGGTCGGCGTTGTTCCGCATCAGGAGTTCGAAGAGGTGGTTGTTTTTCGTTTCGAGCGCGAGGATGAGCGGATCGACCTTTCGTCCGGCGACTTCGACCGGGGCGCCGATCTTGCGGGGCGTCCGAGGTTCCGCCTGCTCTCCATCCTCTTCCTCATCATCCGCTTGAACGCCCCACACGCCGGAGTATTCGCGTTCCAGCCGCACGGACAGCGCGTACGGCACGTATGTTTTGAGCTTGGAGAGGTCGTCCGCGAGGAGCGTCTGCATATATCCGCGCTCCGCGGCCTTGACCGACTCCATGATTTCGACGATCACGTCAATCTTTTTCTGCACGTCCGGGCTGTTCTCCCTCACGAACCTCGTGGCGTTCGGCCCTTTTTCGAGCAGGTAGGCGAACGTCAGCGCCATGTCCATTTCCGTTGAATACATTCCCGAGCGGTTTACGAAATACTTGTCCCATTCGGCCAGGACAGCGTCGAGCTTCTTCTGCGCGTTGCCGGACAGGCTTCCCCGCGAGTTCTCATATTTGAAGCCGTCAGGATTGATCTTGTTCCAACGTTCGAGGTACGTCCGCGGCATCACGGACATCTGCAAATAGAACATGTTTCCATAGAACTGCATGTCTTCCAGGTCGGCGTCGAGGAACAGGGTGTCCCCGTTCCTGCGCTGCTGGACCGTGTCGCCGTCGCGGTTGAGTACCGTGTCCTTGAAGACGACATTCTTGATCTGGAAGCGTTTCAGGAATGCCGGATCCAGCGGATAAAGCCGGTCATAAAACGTTTTGACGGCCTCCTTCAGCCTCGTTTCGGAAACGGGCGTGCCGTCTGAATCGCGTTTGAGAGAGTGCGCCTGGTCCGGGCGGATATGGTACAGGGTGATTTCCCGCTTGAAGTCTTTTTCCAGGTCCAGATCGGCGGCGTGAAGAACGCCCAGAGCCACCGTCAGCCCGATAAAAAGTATCTTTCCGGTCTTCATACGAATCTGTCCTTTGAGTGTTTTTACTATTACAGCAATCCGTCCGGTCCATACCGGAAAATGCGCGTGTCTTAATATACAACGGAAACGGACGGATTTAAAGCGGAAAATGGGAGAAACTGCGCGGAAAAGAGACGAAAGAAAAAACGCCTCTTCACTTGACGAACGGCGGATTCCGTGGTATACTATTTCGACCATCTTTTTTCACGACCAACCGGGAGCAGTCATGTCTACCAAACTTCGTTATCAGCGCGTCCTCCTCAAAATCAGCGGCGAAGCCCTCAAGGGCGACCGGGAATTCGGCTACGATCAGGCGGCCGTGGAAGCAACGGTCGCACGCATCGCCGAAGCCCGCGAACTCGGCGTGCAGATCGCGCTCGTCGTCGGCGCCGGAAACATCTGGCGCGGCGGCTCCGCCGTGGGCATGGACCGCGTGACCGCAGACCACATGGGCATGCTCGGCACCGTCATGAACGCCCTGCGCCTGAAAGACGCGTTCCGGAAAGAGAATATCCCGGTCAATGTCCACGCATCCGCCGACCTGCGCCCCTTCGCGCCGCGTTTCGACCGCGACGCTGCCCTGGACCAGCTGTCCCGCGGCGAGATCGTGATCTACGCGGGAGGCACCGGCTGCCCGTTCTTCACTACGGACACCACGGCTGCGCTCCGCGCGCTGGAATCGGACTGCCAGGCGCTTGTGAAGGCGACCAAAGTCAATGGCATCTACACCGCCGACCCGATGAAGGACCCGTCCGCGAAGAAGTTCGACGAACTCTCGTTCCAGCAGGCCATCGAGGGGCACTACAAGATCATGGATGCCGCGGCGTTCTCCCTCTGCGCGGACAACAACCTCGCGATCGTGGTCTGCAAGTTCGAGGAACCCGGCGCGCTCGGACGTGTCCTGACCGGCGATTTCTCCGCCGGTACGATCGTTTCATAATAGGGCTCTCACCCCAAAAAAGATTCAGTAAGATTCCGCATCCTCACCGGGTTGGGGATGATTGTCCCACACTTCCGCGTCCGGGATCACCTGTTCGAGGCATTCCAGCAGGTCCATGCCGACGCTGTCCGGCCAGTCGCAGTTGTTGCGGAGGATCAGGATGGCGACGCGGGTATCGAGGTCGATGCCGAAGAAAGACGCCACGCCGAAGGTCATGCCGTATCGGATGAGGCAGCGGTGCCCGGCGGGCGAGTCTTCCAGATAGTAGTTGTAATACACTTCCGCCTCACCGAAAGGCCCTTCGAACGGATGTTCTCTGTCCATGGCGAGGAATCGTTCGCGGTATTTGCGGAGGCAGAGCATCTGGTCGGACGCGCTCGACCACACGCCGCCCGCAGTTCGGAGTCCTTCGCCGAGGTAATGCGAGCGCACATGGCGTCCGCGGAACCAGAAGAACGGGATGTCGCCGGAGTGCGTCCCGGCGATGCGGTCCTCCTTGCCCTCGGGCGGGCCGAACGAGGTGTCGCGGAGTCCCCACGGCCGGATGATGGTGCGTTCCATGAGTTCGGGGACGGTCTCGCCGGTGAGGGATTCCAGCGCGAGGCCGAGCAGTCCGTATCCGAGGTTGCTGTAGCGGCTCCGCGGGTTCGAGACGGCGGAACGGCATTCGGAATTGGAGAGCGTTTCAATCAAACCTTCGCGCGTGCAGAAATTTTCGTACACGTTCGAATCCCATATCTCGGCGGAAATGACCGGCCAGAGGTTGGTGAGCGTGTAGCTTTCGCGCGGCAGGCCGGACCGGTGCAGGAGCAGGTCGCGGACGGTGATCGAGTCGTATTCCGGCGGCAGGTCCAGTCCGGGGCAATCCTTCAGCGGCGTGTCGAGGTCGACCTGACCGGTGCGCTCCAGCTCGGTCACCATTTCGAAGACCATGTTCTTCGTGAGGGAGCCGATCGGGAAGATGGTGTCGGGCGTGAGCTCCTTTGCAGGATCGAGCACGTCGGAACGCCCGGAGACAGCAATAAGTTCCGCATCGTCCGGCAGGATCACACCGGCGACGATCCCCACGCTGTCCGTGTCGCGGATATAGTCGTCGGCGAAGTCCTGAAGAAGCTGCTGGACTCCGGCTTCCGTCCGGGGGTATTCCCGCGGCGTAGAACATGCCGACGCGAACACCACACTGAGGAGCGCCGCCGACAGGGCGAGGACGTTTGCGACCCGCCGCCGAACACGGAGGCCGGAGTTCACTGAGGTCAATAGACCGAAGAAGTTCATCCCTTGATGATCTGGGTGCCGACGCCGGTATTCGTGAAGATTTCGAGCAGGAGCGAGTGGGGCAGGCGTCCGTCCGCCATGTGGACCTGCGTGACGCCGTTTTCGATGGCATTGACGCAGCTGCGGATCTTCGGGAGCATGCCGCCGGAGAGAACGCCGGATTCGATCAGGCCGGGGACCGCCGATGTGCGGATCTCGGAGATGAGCGTGGATTCGTCCTTCGGGTCGCGGAGCACGCCGGGGACGTCGCTGATGAAAACGAGCTTGCGGGCGTGGAGCGCCATGGCGATCTCGCAGGCGGCGAGGTCGGCGTTGATGTTGTACGGCTGCCCGTGGAAGTCCATGGCAAGCGGAGTGACGACCGGGATGATGCGGAAGTTGAGGGAGTCGAGGATGGGACGCGCGTCGACGCCGATCACGCGGCCGACGAACCCGACGTCGGACTCTTCACCGGTGACCGGGTCGCGGGAGAGCGTCTTCTCGCAGCGGAGGATCCGCTTGCCGGAGATCTGCGCGCCGATGCCGCCGGTCTTCAGGATGGCGTCCACGAGGGCGCGGTTGACCTGGTTGTGCAGCACGTCGTCCACGACCTCGATGGTCGCGGCGTCGGTGAAGCGGAGGCCGTTCACGAACCGCGTTTCGATGTTCAGTTCCTTGAGGCGGGCGGTGATGGCCTTGCCGCCGCCGTGCACGACGACGACCTTCATGCCGATGGCTTCGAGCAGGACGATGTCGCGCATGGTGCGGGCGGTGAGCTCCGGGTCCTCCATGGCGCTGCCGCCGAACTTGATGACGGCGACGGAGTCGCGGAACTGCTGGATGTAGGGGAGCGCCTCCATGAGGACGTCCGCCTTGTGGATGAGATTTTCCTTATGATTCAGGTCCATGATGGGATTTCCTTGTATGTTCGGGCGGGATCAGGTGTGGTAATCCGCGTTGATCTTGACGTAGTCGTAGGTGATGTCGCTCGTCCACATGGTGTCGGACGCGACGCCCGCGCCGAGGTCGATGTGAACGGTGAAGCTTCCGGTTTTCATGAGCTCGGACAGCTCGGCTTCCGGGGTCCCCGCGTCCATGCCGCCGCGTACGACCGGCTTGTCGTCGTAGTCCAGCGAGACGTTCTCCGGGCTGAACTGCGCGCCGGAATACCCGGCGGCGGCGAGGATGCGTCCCCAGTTCGGATCGCAGCCGAACCAGGCGGTCTTGCAGAGCATGGAGTCGGCGATGGCCTTCGCGCAGATATGCGCCTGGGCGGCGTCCTTCGCGCCGGTCACGAGGACTTCGACGAACTTCGAGGAGCCTTCCCCGTCCATGACCATGCCCTTCGCAAGCGTCTGCACCACATGGCGGAGCGCGTCGGCGAAGAGTTTCGCCCCTTCGGAGCCGTCGTACGCGACCTTCGCGCCGGATTCGCCGTTTGCGAACAGCATGCACGTGTCGTTCGTGCTCATGTCGTTGTCGACCGTGATGCGGTTGAACGAGACTTCGACGGCGTCGGCAAGGAAGCGCGTGAGGCTGGCATTGTCCGCCGCGGCGTCGGTCGTAAGGAAGCAGAGCATGGTGGCGTGCGGCACGGCGGGGTACATGTGCGGCGCGATCATGCCGGCGCCCTTGGTCATGCCGCCGATCGTCACTTTCTTCCCGTCGAGCAGGAAGCTCACGGCGCATTCTTTCGGGCGCGTGTCGGTGGTCATGATCGCGAGCGCGGCCTCGTGGCCTCCGTCGGGCTTCTTCGCGGCGGCGGCAGCCTTGATCCCGGCTGCGAGCTTGTCCATCGGGAGCTGGACGCCGATCCTGCCCGTGGAGCAGGACAGCGCTTGAGTTTCATCAATGCCGAGCGCCTCGGCGGCGAGCTTCGCGACCGCGCGGGCGTTTTCCATACCGAGTTCGCCCGTGCAGGCGTTCGCCACACCGCTGTTCACCACGACGGCGCGGATGCCGGCGGGCCCGGCGACGCGTTCCTTGCAGAGCATGACCGGGGCGGCAGGGAAGAGGTTGGACGTGAAGGTGCCGGCGCTGTTGCATCCGGTCCGGGAGTAAAGGAGGGCGAGGTCGGCCTTGCCGCTCCGTTTGAGTCCGCAGGTGACGCCGGCGGCTTCGAATCCGGACGCGGATGTCACGCCGCCGCCTTCGATCACCTCGAAAGACTTGTTGTTCTGGTTCAATTCAGATATCTCCTTGAAAAAGTTTTGGTATATTCTGTCAGATTTGCCGGATCAGGGCTTCTTGCCTTCAGTCGCGGTGATGGTCAGGGAGATGCCGCCGCGCGGACGGAACTCTCCGTTGACCTCCATCCATCGCGGCTTGCACGCTTTCACCATGTCGGTGAGGATGCGGTTGACGGCCTCCTCGTGGAACGTGTGGTGGTTGCGGAAGGAATAAAGGTAAAGTTTCAGGGATTTGCTTTCGATGCACCGTTTGTCGGCGATGTACCGGATGCGGATGTGCCCGAAGTCGGGCTGTCCAGTCACCGGGCACAGGCTCGTGAACTCGGGGCAGTCGAACAGGATTTCGTAGTCGCGCTGGGGATAGGCGTTGACGAATGTCTCAAGTTTCGCCTTGTCCGGGGTGTCCGGGTACTCGGTATGGCTGCGGGAAAGAAGGGTCAGGGAAGGATGCGGAATGGCTTCCGTCCGACTTTTTTTCGCTTTTTTTTCGTTTTTTGGCATTTTTTACGGCCTTTCAGACGTTATTTGCAGATGAAATCCGCTTTTTTCGAAAAAAAATCAAAAAAAATCACGATTTCAACTTGATTGATGAAGGATACAAGAATATATTAAACGCGTTTTCCGATTTTTCCAGTGAAAACGCCAAAAAAAACGATACTTTTTCTTAAAACATACTCAGACAACCCTTCAAGGAGTACCAAATGAAACAGTGGAAAAAAATCGTCCTGAGCATCGTCTTCTTCGCCATGATCGGCGGAATGACCCAGGCTCTCGCCATCGACAACATGAACCTGTCTCCCGAGAACCCGCCCGGATATGAGAACCTTTGGAACCGTATCACGCGCAAGCTCGGCCGCGGCATTTGCGACACGGCGTTCGGCGTGTTCGAGATTCCCCTTTTCATGTCCCACGTCCAGTTCGAAGACGGCAACCTCGCCGGCGCCACCTACGGCGTGATCGGCGGCGTCGGCTACTTCCTGGTCCGCGAAGGCGTCGGCATCCTCGAGCTCCTCACCTTCCCCTTCCCGCTCCCGAGCAGCCCGAACGACCCGATGGATCCGAACCGCTCCCAGTGGGGCTATGGTCCGATCCTTACCCCGGAATGGATCATCTCCCCCGCCCACAACTACCAGAATTTCTTCTATCCGCAGACTGGCGTCGTCCAGTAACGGATGAATTGAATTCCATGCCGGGGCGTGTCTCCCCGGCATGAACACATCTTCTTTTGATTTATGCCAGACGGAGACGCAAAATCTCTTCCGGCAGTGGAGGTCCTTGTCAACTTGTCGCTTGACAGGACCTTCGATTATTTGATCCCGCCGCACCTCATCGGACGCATTCAGCCCGGCATGAAGGTCAATGTGCCGTTCGGCAAGGGGCGCAAGCCGCGTCCGGCGACCGTGACGCGCCTCATTCCGTGTCCCGAACGCGGCGACCTGAAGGAGATCCTGGAGATCTGCGACGACGTGCCACGGATCCCGGATTCCCTCTCTAAGCTCGGCGCTTGGATCGCCGATTATTACTGCTGCACCCGCGAACAGGCCCTGCGCGCCCTGCTGCCGTCGGCGGTCCGGAGCGGCAGGATCAAGCCCAAAAAGATCCGCCGGTGCTATCTGGCGTCCCCGGAGAAAGCCGCCGCCTATTTGGAGAAAAATGGCGCGCGCGCCAAGGTCCGGGCGCAGGCCATCCAGTTCATCACGCTCCATCCCGGCGCGCCGACGGACACGATCCAGTCCGTGACCGGGGCGAAGCCTCCCCAGCTCCGTGCGCTCGAAAAGGCCGGCATCCTGAACATCGAGGAGGTCCGGACCGACCGCGATCCGCTCCGCAACCTCGAAATCGTCCCGTCGTTCCCCCTCCCGCTCACGGGCGAACAGGCCGCCGCGCTGGAAAAGATATTCTCCATGCTCGCGCCGGACCGGCCGTCCGCCTCGCCGCACGTGCTCCTGCTGCACGGTGTGACATGCAGCGGCAAGACGGAGGTCTATCTTCAGGCTATCGCGCGTGTGCTGGAGCAGGGCGGCAACGCGATCGTGCTGGTGCCGGAGATTTCCCTCACGCCGCAGACCGTGACGCGGTTCCGCGCGCGTTTCGGTGAACGCGTCAGCGTGCTCCACAGCGGGCTCACGCAGGGCGAACGCTACGACGAGTGGATGAAGGTGTACCGCGGCGAGGTCGACATCGCGGTCGGCGCGCGGTCCGCACTCTTCGCGCCGTTCCGCAACCTCAAGCTCATCATCGTCGACGAGGAGCACGATTCCTCCTACAAGCAGTCCGAAGCGCCGCGCTACAACGCCCGCGACGTGGCGGTGGTCCGCGGCCGCATGGAGGGCGCGCTCGTCATCCTCGGGTCCGCCACGCCCTCGCTGGAGTCCTGGCAGAACGCCGTCACGGGCAAGTATGAGCTGGCGTCCATGCCGAACCGCTGGGACCCGTCAATCGTGCTTCCCGCGGTCGAGATCGTCGACATGCGCCTCGAGAAAGACGATGAAGACCGCGTGCCGATGTTCTCGAAGCGGTTGATCGACGCCGTGCGCAGCCGGATCCAGGCAGGAGAACAGAGCATTCTCTTCCTGAACAAGCGCGGCTACTCGCGCCAGCTCCAGTGCGCCTGCGGATACGTCCCGACCTGCCCGGACTGCGCCGTTGCCTACACCTACCACAAGAAGAACGCCTCGCTGATCTGCCATTTCTGCGGCAGGATCGTCCCCGCGATCATCTCGTGCCCCGTCTGCGGCCAGGCCGACTTCCACTACGTCGGCACCGGCACCGAGCGCATCGAAAGTCTTGCCGGGGCGCTGTTCCAAGGCGCGCGCATCGCGCGCATGGACTCGGACACCATGACGAATCCGCAGAAATACGAGGAAGTCCTGTCGAAGTTCCGCGGCGGCGACATCGACATCCTCATCGGCACGCAGATGATCGCCAAGGGGCTGGACTTCCCGAACGTCACGCTCGTTGGCGTGCTGAACGCCGACATGGGGCTGTATCTGCCGGACTTCCGCGCGCTCGAACGCACGTTCCAGCTGCTCGCGCAGGTCGCCGGACGCGCCGGACGCGGCGAGGTCCACGGACAGGTGCTCATCCAGACCTTTTCGCCGGAAAACCCCGCGATCCTGTGCGCGGCGGAACACTCCTGCAAGGACTTTTTCGAGGAGGAGCTCCCGATCCGCAAGGAGCTTTTATTCCCGCCGTTCTCCCACCTCACAGTCCTGCATTTCGACGGCGAGGACCCCGTGCTCATCGAAGCAAAGGCCGCCGAGCTCGTGAACCGCATCGCGGAACGTTTCCCCGCGCCACTGGAGATCAGCGACGCGACCCCGGCGCCGATCGAACGCATCAAGGGGCGCTACCGGTATCTCTCCACGGTCCGGACGCCGCCCAATGCCGCATTCCGCGCGTTCCTGCGCGCGGAGGTCATGAACTGGCGGCGCACGGTCAAGGACGTGGATTTGTATGTGGACGTGGATGCTCTTTCACTCCTCTAAATCCTTTTTTCATCCAAATTAATCAGAGAAAGTCCCGATTCGGATTTGATTTTCCGTAACATAAGGTCTATAGTATAATGATCCGTCGACTTATTTGAGAGAAATCCGGCCGGAAAGCCGGTTCAAATGGAGCGATCCCTATGAAATACTTCCTGTTTACAGTTACGATGGCGGCATCCGTCTGTGCCGCGCCGGTCTTGTTCGCCGGGCCCGATGACAGCCCGTTCGGCGGCAGCTTTATGGACGACCTCATCAAGCCATATGACGACACGGCTGTCGAACTTCCGGGCGAAACCACCCGCAAGCCCTCCGTATCCCGTTCCGCCCAGCTGGTCGACGACAGCGAGCCCGACACGTGGGGCTCCCGCGACGAAGGTTCTTCTTCCTCGAAAACGTCTTCTTCTTCGAGCTCAACGAAATCCGGCGGCTCGTCTTCGTCCTCGACTTCGACAAAATCCGAATCCGCCTCCTCGACTCCGACGAGGTCCAAAAGTTTTACGGCGGACGGCACTTATATCCCCTATTCGGAACGCTACCCGGAGGAAAAGAAGGAGAAATCGGAATCCGGTTTCGACCGGGACACGTTCGACCCCGATTTCAAGCCGTTCAGGAACGACTACCGGTACAAGGATACGGACTATCAGCCGAACAGGACCCGTCCGGAATTCGATGAAATGCGCCAGAAGATCAAGGAGGTCCTGGGTGAGGGCGTGCCGAAGGTCATGGTCGATTCGAAGGTGGACGAGCTGATCCACAACTCCGCGCGCAGCGCCACGCTGGAGGCTCCCACGACGCCGGAACGCTGGACGCGTGCGCCGAACGGCTGGTTCTGCGACTACGACGACGCGATGGAGAAGGCGCAGCAGACGGGGAAGGCGGTCGCCGTGTTCTTCCACAACTCCGACAACGACAATTCGCGCAAGTTCAAGACCGAACGCATGGAGAATAACAAGTTCAAGAACAAGATGCGCGACCGCCTGCTCGTCGTTTACATGGATTACCCCGACAATGCCGACACCGGCAAGGACAAGCGGAACCGCGAGCAGGTGCAGCACAACACGCGGATCGCCGAGAAGTTCCATGTCTCGTACTATCCCACGGTCATCATCCTGGATTCCGCAGGCAGCGAGCTCGGCCGCCTCGATGCCAACACAAATTCCGTCACGTCGTTTGTGGACAAGGCCGACAGGATCGTGCCGCAGCGCGAGACGAAGGAAAAGAACTCGACCGGATTCAAGGTCGGCGGCGGCATCGTAACGGACGGAACCGGCGTCCAAAAAACTTCGGATTGAGCGTGCCCGGGCAATGTCTTCCATCCTGAACTCCATCGCGATCAACCGCGAACCCGTTCTCCTCGGAAACATCCATGCTTTGGCGGATGCTGCCGACCGGGTTGTCCTCGTATTGCGGCATGCCATCCGCGAATCGCTCCGTGCCGGTTCCGTCGACCCCGATCTGACCCCGGAAGGCGTGGACCAGGCAAAGCGCTGCGGACGCCTGCTCTCCAGGCTGGGAAACGACGTGTCATTCGCGGCGTCTCCCCGGACTCGCACGCGCAGAACGGCGCAGTGCATGATGGAGGGGGGCGGATTTCCCCGGCATGATGTCCGCGACTGTCCCGAACTCGGCGACCTGACTATTTTTGCGCGCCCGGTGGACTTCGAGGCAATGCTCCGCGACCACAATACCGTGCCGGTCATGCGCGAGTATTATTCCACGGGCCATGCGGACGGACTGAAGGACATGCGGCCCTTCGCCGAAGAACTTCTGGGATTCCTCACCGGAACCCCGTTCCCCGCCTCCCGCACGGTCATCGTTTCCCACGACGTGCTGGCGATGGCGATCCTGAGCGCGCTCGGCGTCCGTTCGTTTACGATCGAGGACTGGTGCGGATATCTGCACGGGGTCCTGCTGACGCGCGGCCGGGACGGCGTCTGGACGGCGGCGTATGCTGTCCCGGACTACGATGCCGGAAAAAAACACCGTCTTTTCGTCTGAGCCGGCGTCATAGGTGCGCGCGCACGAAAAAAATAAAAATAAAAAGGCTTAAAACGTTAAATATCGCTTGAAATCGCGAAAAAACGTGATACCTTATGGAAAATTTCGTTTGCTGCAGTTTATTTGAACATATTTTCATCCGCAACGGAGAAAGGTTTGTCATGAATAAGATCCTCTGTCTCTTCGCCGTGCTGCTTCTCGGCGCCTTGCTGCTGCCGGCATGCTCCAAAACCGACAGCGAAAAGGGGAAGCCCCTGATCGTCGCCTGCGAAGCGTCCACGTCCCCCTACTGCTATTACACGGGGCAGGAACCCGTTCCCGTTGCGGGCGTCGATGTCGACATCGTCGAGGCGATCGGGAGGGAACTCGGCCGTCCCGTCCAGTACAAGGTCGTGCCGTTCCAGCAGATATTCACGCTCGTTGCCATGGGCAAGGCGGACATCGGCGCGGCCGGCGTGACCATTACGCCGCAGCGTGCCGAACGCGTCCTTTTCTCCACGGTCTACGACGTTTCCGCGCAGGTGATCGTGGTGCCGAGCGGATCCTCGCTCACGGGCGAGGAATCTCTGAAGACCGCCCGCGTCGCCGCGCAGGAAGGCACCAGCGACCTCACGCTTCTGCGTGAACGCATCAAGCCGAGGGTCGTTCTGCCCTTCCTCACGCAGGAAGACGTGAACGCCGCGCTCATCGACCGCCGCGCCGATGCGGCCGTGATGGACCGCATGCAGGCGGAGCTCCTGGTCAAGGCGAACGGCGACGCGTTCAAGATCCTCGAAAAGCCGCTGACCAAGGACCAGTACGGGATCTTCTTCAACAAAAAGGACAAGAAACTCGCGCGCGTCGCAAATTCCATCATCGACAAGTTCAAGATGGCCGGCACGATCCAGAAGAGGCGCGGCGACCATCTGAATGCGCTCGGCGCGCTTCCCACAGGCGCGAAAGTCCAGGAGGAAGTCAAGCCCTTCGTCGTCTGCCTCGAAACCTCGTTCGCCCCGTTTGTCTTCGTGGACAACAACCATCTGATCGGCGTGGACATCGACATGGCGGAGGCGATCGCCGCCGAACTGAAGCGCCCGCTTCAGATCAAGATCGTCCCGTTCACCGAGGTGATCCCGCTCGTCATGACCGGGGCCGCCGACATGGGCGCGTCCGGCATCTCCATTACGCCGGAACGTTCGCAGTTCGTGCTTTTCTCCGAGTCCTACGAGGCCGGCGTGCGCAGGATCCTCGTGAGCGAGGAATCCAAGTTCGAAAAGCTTGAAGACCTGAACGACAGGTTCGTCGGAGCCAAGAAGGGGACCACCAACGAAGACTTCGCCGTCAACAAGCTCCATGCAAGGGAAGTCTTCCACTACGACAACGCCACGCAGGGCATCATCGGCCTGCTCAACCGCGAGATCGACGCCTTCGTCGACGACGAGGGCGAGGCCGACCTCGCCGCCAGCAAGTACATCGGCAGGATCAGGATGATGAACGTCGCCATCCCCGCCGAGGAGTACGGCTTCGCGTTCCGGAACGGCAACTCCGAGGCGAAGGCCGCCGCGGACAAGGTCATCGCCGAAAAACGCGCCAACGGCGATCTTCAGGCGATGTTCCGCCGCTACAACACCCGCTTCAGAGCGGTCGAAACGAACGGACTCTGATCCCGTTCGGTCATATTCCGGGGCGGAGCGCGCCGCAAAAGGCATTCGCTCCGCCCGATTTGTCCTGCCGAACGGGATGACACGTTCGCAACAGGCACTACCGGCAAAAACGGGACCCTATACCATGGATGCAGGCAAAATACTCGACGATTTCCGCAGCGGGGCCATTACCCGCGAACAGGCGCTTTCGCTCCTGAACAAGCTCCCCTACGAGGACCTCGGCTTCGCCAAGCTCGACCACCACAGGCAGCTCCGCCGCGGCGGCATCGAAACCGTGTTCTGCGCGGGCAAGACCGCCGAGCAGGTCCGGGGGATTTTCGAACGCTTCATCGGCGCGGCAGGAAACGCCATCGGCACGCGCGCCACGCCCGAACAGGCCGAATACGTCCGCGCCTTCCTACCCGAAGTCCAGTACGACCCCGTGTCGCGCCTGCTGTACTTCATCGGCAAACCGAAACCCCGGATCGGGTGCGTGGCGGTCTGCACGGGCGGCACCTCCGACCAGCCGGTCGCCGAGGAGGCCGCGAAGACCGCCGAGTTCTTCGGCGCGGACGTGAAACGGTTCTACGACGTCGGCATCGCCGGGATCCATCGCCTGTTCGCCTGCCTGGACGAACTCCGCACTGCGAACGCCGTGGTCGCCATCGCCGGGATGGAGGGTGCGCTTGGCGGCGTGATCGCCGGGCTCGTTTCCGTGCCGGTCATTGCCGTGCCGACCTCCGTGGGGTACGGTGCGTCCTTCGGCGGCATCGCCCCGCTCCTCACCATGATTAATTCTTGCGCCGAAGGCATGTCCGTCGTGAACATCGACAACGGGTTCGGCGCGGGCTATCTCGCCGCGCGCATCAACGCGCTCGCCGTACAGGGGAACCAACCATGAGCAAGACCATCCTTTACCTCGAATGCGCCACCGGGATCAGCGGCGACATGACCGTGGCCGCGCTGCTCGACCTCGGCGCGTCCAAAGTCAAACTGCTGGCCGCCCTCGACAGCCTGAACGTGGACGGATATTCCGTCACGGTCACGCGCGCCAACTCGCACGGAGTCGACGCCTGCTCGTTCGATGTCGAGCTGGAGCATGAGCACGAACATGAGCATGACCACGAGCATGAGCATGATCACGAGCACGGGCATCATCACGAACATGAAGCGCTCGAACATATCATCGCGCACGAGTTCCACGAACATGAGCACGAGCACGAACATGGACACGCACACCATCATCCGCATGTGCACCGCAATCTGGCGGACGTGACCGCCATTCTGAACAGCGGCGACCTGACCCCGCGCGCCCGCTCGCTCGCCCTGAAGATATTCGGCATCGTGGCGGAGGCGGAGTCCAAAGCGCACGGCAAGCCCATCGAAGAGGTGCATTTCCACGAAGTCGGCGCGATCGACTCCATCGTGGACATCGCCGCCGCCGCGGTCTGCCTCGACGACCTCGGGATCGACGACGTCGTCGTGACCGGACTGAGCGAAGGGACCGGGTTCGTGGAGTGCCAGCACGGCCTGCTCCCGGTTCCCGTCCCCGCCGTGGCAAACATCGCTTCCGCCTGCGGCCTCCCGCTCCGCATCCTCCCCGTTCAGGGCGAAATGGTCACCCCGACCGGCGCGGCGATCGCCGCCGCGGTCCGCACGCGTTCCGCCCTGCCGGGATCCTTCACGATCAAAAAGATCGGCCTCGGCGCGGGCAAACGCGATTTCGGCATGCCGAACGTGCTCCGCGCGATGCTGATCGAGGAGACCGCCGCCGCGGACGCCCCGCCCGCCGAGATCATGATCCTGGAGACCAATATCGACGATTCCACGGGCGAAACGCTCGGCATGGCGATGGATTCCCTGCTCAAATCGGGCGCGCTGGACGTGCATTACGTCCCCGTCTTCATGAAGAAAAACCGCCCGGCGTGGCTCCTGCGCGTGATCTGCCGCGAGGCGGACGCGCCCGCGCTGGAACGCGTCATCTTCACGGAGACCAGCTCCATCGGCGTCCGCCGATTCCGGGCGGAACGCACCTGCCTCGCCCGCACGGTCGTGGACGTGACGCTTCCCGCCGGGTCCGTGAAGGTCAAGAAATGCGTCTTCGACGGCCAAACCTTCTACTACCCCGAATACGAGAGCGTCAAGGCGCTGGCGGCCGCTTCCGGCGTGCCGTTCGCCGACCTTTTCCGCGACGCCGCGGAGACTGCGAGGAAAAACGATGAACAATAAGCTGAACGGACTCCGGCGGATGCTGGAGGATTTGAGCGCGGACGGCGTCTGCGCGGCATTTTCCGGGGGCGTCGACAGCGCCCTGCTCCTGAACGTCCTTTCCGAGATCTACGCACGGAAACAGTTCCCCCTGCTCGCCGTCGTGTTCGCCACGGCGTTCCACACAGCCGAGGAGACCGCGTCCGCGATGAAGCAGGCGGAAGAGCTCGGCGTGCCCGCGGAGCTGGTCGAACGCGACGTGCTGTCCGATCCGGTCCTGCGCGGGAATCCGAAGGACCGCTGCTACCACTGCAAGCACGCGCTTTTCTCCGAGATGAAGCGCATCGCAGAAGCGCACGGCATCCGGAACCTTGTGGACGGCACCAACGCCGACGACACGCAGGTGTACCGCCCCGGACGAAAGGCGCTGGAGGAGCTCGGCGTGCTGAGCCCGCTGGCGCTCTGCGGATTCACGAAGGACGAGATCCGCGCCGCCGCCCGCGAACTCCTGATCCCCGTCGCGGACAAGCCCTCCACGCCGTGCCTCGCCACGCGGTTTCCCTACGGCACGGCCATGACGGACGATGCGCTCCGCCGGGTGGAACGCGGCGAGGCCATCCTGCGCGAATTCGGCTTGAAGGTGGTGCGCCTGCGCGTGCATGGCGATGTCGCGCGCATCGAGACCGATGCGAACGGCTTCGAACTGGCTGCCGCGAAGCGCTTCGAGATCGCGTTCGCGCTCCGCAAAGAGGGCTTCCCCTACGTCACGCTCGACCTGGAGGGCTTCCGTTCCGGCAGCATGGACGAACCCCTCCTCATGAAATCCGGCTCGGACTCCGTGCAATCGTAAAACATCCGTGGGCGGAGTTCTATTCCCTCGGCAGCCTCCCTTTACACCGCCAATTACACCGCCAAACGGTTCATTTCGGATAATATCCGCCGTTTCGCGGCAGAGAAAAACGGGGCGCGACGGGACATGAGGCGCCGCGCCCCGGGGGTTCAGCTTAACGCCGAGGGAAAAGGCTTACTTCTTTTCCGCGGGGGCGGGTTTCGGGGCCTTGACCCACTTGCCGTCTTCGCCCTGGATGTAGTCGCCTTCGTTTGCCTTGGAACGGATCTGCTTGGCGCGGAGTTCGCCGACCTTGTCGACGGTGGAGCCTTCCTTCTTGGCGATGGCGGCGTAAACGGCCTTGCGGTCGGTGTTTTCGGCGTCGACGATCTTCTTGTCGGCGTCTTCGATCTTGACGTCCTTGCCGTCTTTGTCCTTCATGACTTCGAGGTAGCCGGTCTTGTTTTCGCCGACGGTGCCGGCCTTCTTGAGGGTTTCAATCTTCGGCTTGCGTTCCGCCATGTTCTTCTTGATGGTGGCGGCGTCGTCAGCGGCGGAAAGCGCCTGCGGAACGGCGAAAGCGAGCGTGAGGGCGGCGATGGAGAGAGCGATCAGTTTTTTCATGGTAAAATCTCCTCAGAATGTGGTTCGGATCAAAGTGCGTCGAGGTCGCCGAAGAAGTCGTCGAGGGCTTTTTCGATGCGGATGTTGATGTCGAGCGTGATGTGCACGGGCTTGATCTCGATCGGCTTGACGTCGACTTCGTTCTGCGTCCGGATGCAGGACGATGCGCCGAAGCCGAGCAGGACGGCCGCGGCGGCGAGAATTGGCAGGAATGATTTCATGGTTTGGATTCCTTTCCCGGTTGAGGGTGTTTGTTGAGGTTTATATGGTTGCTGTTTGTGCTGACAGGTTAAGGGTTCAGGGTATCGTCACTCCGCCTATTCCGCCTCTGGAGAAGATCTGCTGGAAATAATCGGCGAGTTCCATTGCTTTCCCGTACATGTTCACGTTCGTGTCCAGGCGGATGCCCTGGAAGTTGCACGGCGTGGGGGACTTGATGAACGAGGCGGTGTTCTCGTCGAACGCGTAATAAAGGGCGCGGTTCGGGCGGCCGTCGAGCGAGAGCTCCAGTTTCATGTTCTCCTTCTCCGGGCCGACGGACTGCAGGCGCATGCGGACCCAGGAGTAGGTGAAATCCTTCAGGGCGTCTTTCGCGAGCTCCATTTCGATGCCGGTGGCGGCGTTCGTCAGCGCCTCGTCGAGGTCGCCCTTGATGACGCCGTTCTCGCCGGGGGTGGAGAAGAGGAATGCGTCCTCGAAATAGATGTTGTCGATCTTCGTTTTGCCGAGCGCATCGGTCTTCTGCACGAGCACGACCGGGATGGTGCCGTTGATGGAGCCGCTGCCGTTGATCTGGCCGAGCCCGATCTGCGTGAGGAAGATCGGCATCTCCAGGCGGTCGCAGTACAGCACGGCCTCGGTGGTCGTCTGGCCGATCCGGTAGGTGATGCCGCCGAGGCGGATGTGGCCGTTGCACCAGTCGAGGCGGGCGTTTTCGACCTGCCAGGTGTCCGGGGCCTCCATGCGGAACGTGGCGAGGCCCGCCCCGGTCTCGATCCTGTCGTACTTGACGGACTTGAAGGAAAGCGTCTGGCCGGGCGCGGATTTGAGGATGGAGATTTCCGGGACCTCGAATCCGAGGCCGATGCCGCGCACCTCGAGTTTCTGCTCGGGGATGAAGAGGTCGGCGTCGGCGATGCGGAACTTCGCGTGCCCGGTGGTGATCTTCGGCAGGATCCTGTACACGGCTTCGGCGGAGAGCTTGCCCGTACAGGAGATCTCCTCGAACTGCGGCAGGAACTTGGCGAGGTCCTTCGAGAGGTCGGCCTGCTGTTCCGGGACGTTCAGGCCGCATTCGACCTCGACCCCGGCACCTCCGCCGAGCGCGACGTTCGCGTAAATTTCGCCGTCGATGGAGAAAAGTTTCGCGTCCGTTTTCATGCGGAACGTCTTCGCGGCGTCGTCCCACAGGACCGTGCCGTCGAGCGAGGCCGCCTGAACGCCGTTGAACTCGAAGTCGCCGAGCGCGATCCTGCCCGTGCGCGGCGCGGCGGGCGCGACATTTTCCGTACCGCCCTCTTCCGCCTCGGCGAGCGCGTAGTCGAACGGGAAATCCCAGTGGAGGTTTTGCGCGAGAAGCTTGAGTTCGGGCATGGCGAGCTTGGAATCGGGGCAGGAGAGCGCGCCGGAGAGGACGCCCCTGCCGGTGTCGAACGAGGCGTTCAGGCCGAATTCCGGCGCATCGTAGGTGAGGTTGGCGGCATCCTGTTTGAATTTAAAACCGCCGATCTTCGCGTCTGCCTTGTATGTTTGTCCGTCCTCGGACTCGGCTTTGAACGCGACCGTCTCCGCTTCGCAGGTCATGCCATCGAGCTCGGCGAGGAGCTTCCCGCCTTTGAGTTCGGCGGATGCTTTGTCGATGCCGTCGGTCAGCGTGGCATCAGCCTTGAAGGATTCGGGCTTGAAGGAGACCTTCATGCCCTCCTTCTCGAAATCAAGTTCCCCGTCCGTGAGGCGGATGGCCGCACCCTGATGCTCTCCGGCCTTGAGAAAGCCCATATCGATCTTTCCCGGCCTGAGGGAGACGGTCATGCCGTTGTATTCCGCGCGAAGGTCTCCGGCGATGATTTCGAGGGAACCCATCATCTGTTCGCCGTTCATATTGAACTCGCCCGTGATCTCTCCCCGCCGGAAGGACGCGGTCAGCCCCTTGAGCCCGGGAGCAAACGCGCCGCCGTCGAATTCCACAGCGGGCGCGATGCTGAAGCGGGATTGGACGGCCATTCCGTCGCGCCGCATGTCCAGGCAGGCCAGGAAGGGGCCGAAGCCGGCGGAGACGTCGATGCCCTTGTATTTTGCCTTGAGGATCGGGTGGTTTTCAAGTTGGATCTCAAAAAATTTCTTCTCTTCGTCCATGATACCGCTGAAGCGGAACTGCGCGGGTTCGGACTCGGCGACGTTGAGCTGGAATCCGCCGCCAACGATGCGTTTCGAAAGCGAGATGGTCGCATTGAGCTTGTTAACCTCGAACGGGATCTTGTCGTATTCGCCCTTCAACGTGCCGAGCGTGAACACGATGTCCTGCTCCGTTTTTGGCGGCTTCATGGGCTTCACGGTCGGGATCGCGCGCGGGACCGTCTTCAGCGAGAACGGCGCGGCGGAGTCGATGCGGAGCCCCTGCGGCGTACGGTAGGCGAACGTAAGTTCACCATTGAGTTCGAGGGACGAATTGTCAAGTTCCTCCACGTTCAGGCTGTTCAGGTCGATCTCCGCCTTCGCGTTCAGGGAGACGCCTGCGCGAAGACCGCGCGGCAGACTGGACCGAACCGCGCCAGGCAGGGCCGAGGTGGCGAGGGAGAAATCGTCGAGGCTTAGCTCGACCTTCTTTTCCCGGTGCAGATAGACGGCCTTGCAACGGATGCCGTTGGTCGCGAAATGGACCATGAGCGAGCATTCGAGCCTGTTCCAGCCCTGTTCCGGGTCGGGCGTGACCATGACGGCGTACGGGATATGGAGATTGTCCACGGCGTCCTCGCCGCGCGCCACGGCGGCCAGGCTGCCGGAGAGGGATATCCTGCCGACCTTCACCGGGATCACGGCGTTGAGGTCGTCCACGGGGGCGGAATCTTTCTTCTCCTTTTCATCGGACTGGAACGACTTTGCGAAGAGGTCGTAGGCGGGGATGGAGATGGAGCCGTCCGAGTAGTCGGCCGTGACGTCGCAGTTTTCGATGTCGATGGATTCGATGGTCCGGTCGCGCAGAAGGGAGAGCGGAGAGTAGCGGATCGAGAGCGAACCGATGCTTCCGACCCTCATCGGCCTGCCGTTGCGAGTATAGTCCCGGATCTTGCAGGCGACTTCCGCCGAGGTCAGGCTGATGGTCTTAATGCGGAACTCCACGCCGCCGCCCTCGGCGAGCGGCTGAAGGAGCTTGTTGATGTCCTGTTCGAGGAAGTGCGGCAGGAACGCCAGTTCGAGCAGCGCGCCCAGCAGGAGCAGACACAGGAACAGCAGCAGGCCGATCGCCCATTTCGCACGACGCGGGACCGGCTGTTTCTTCGCGGGAGCAGACGCGGCGGAGGAACCGGACATTTTCCTGTCCGGCTCAGATTTCCGCTTGTCGGCTCCGGCAGCGACCTGCTCCTGAGCTGAAGCGATCTTGTTTTGAGGTTCGGATTCCGGCATGATGCGTTCTGGATTCGATATTCGGGCTGTCTATATGAGAGAAAAAAGGGCGCAATATCCCCTTATTGATTCTCTAATAATATACAGTCCGAAGGTTCAAATACAACCGGTCCGGCAGGCTTTTTTCGCTTTTTTTCCTTTGGCGGGGACTGCGGAAGCCGTTGCTCCGCGAACGAAGGAAAAACGGTTCGACCGGACAAAAAACAGTCGATTCCGGCTTGACATCCGGGCAAAATGCCGTTATAGTACATTCCAATGCGAACATTGAGGACATCTCCCGGATGAAGAATTACAAGATACTGGATGCGAATGCGATCAAGCTGATCGCGATCATCGCCATGACGATCGACCACATCGCGTGGACGGTCTACCCCGGGTATGCGCTGAACTGGAAGCCGGAGCTGATGCACATCATCGGGCGCATCACGATGCCGACCATGTGTTTCTTCATCGCGGAGGGGTTCTTTCATACGCGGAACGTCAACAAGTACACGTTCCGCATGTTCCTCTTCGCGCTGATCTCGCATTTCGCGTACGTCTCGGAATGGAACGGGTTCAGCGACTGGCGGCCGTTCGTGCCGCTCTACTACAGCGGGATATGGCAGGCGATCCGGTTCCGCGACATTTCGTTTCTGAACGCCTTCTGCTGGCACAGCCAGACGAGCGTGATCTGGACGCTGGCGTGGGGGCTGGTGATGCTCCGCG
>JBGUKB010000006.1:0-10547 GCA_045114235.1 Victivallales bacterium | reverse complement strand
GCCGTCGAAGAACCCCATCGCCGCCAGGTAACGGTCGCTGCGGTTCGCGTAGTTGTCGCCCCACGCCATGCCGTCGCCGCGCGGCGGTTCGTAGTCGATGGTCTTCAGCGCCGCCCCGTCCTTGCAGGAAAACACGGTCAGGTATTCCGGCCCGCTCATGATGCGGCCGCGGTTATGCGTCCCGGCGGGATTCGCCCCGGTCTTGCGGAAATCGGCCTCGGGGAGCTGGACCATGTCGCTGCCCTTCTCGCGCCAGTCGGCGTCCGGGTCGCCGATGACCTTGCCCGTGCCGTCGACCGTGCCGTCGGCGGTCTTCGCCACGAGCTCGGAGATGCCGTCGCCGTCGAAATCGTACACCACGAACTGCGTGTAATGCGCCCCGGCGCGGATGTTCCGTCCCATATCGATGCGCCACAGTTTCGTGCCGTCGAGCTTATAACAATCAAAATAAACGTTTCCAGTGTAGCCGTCGTGCGCGTTGTCGTGCGCGTTCGAGGGGTCCCATTTCAGGATGATCTCGAACTCGCCGTCGCCGTCCGCGTCGCCAACCGACGCGTCGTTCGGGGAATACGTGTACTTTTCGCCGGACGGGGTCACGCCGTCGGCGGGCTTGTCGAGCGCGATGTTGATGTAGCCCTCCGGGGCTTTGTCCGGCAGCGTGAACGACGCGCTCTGTTCGTCCTTCTCGCGTCCGTTCACGACCGGTTTCACGCTGTACGTGCCGCCGACCTTGTTCGGATCGATATAAAAGGTAGTCAGGCTCACGGGCATGGGATTGATGCGCCGGCCGTCGCGGTAGACGTTGAACGCAACATTGGCGGGGTCGGACGAAAGATACCGCCACGTGACGAACACTTCGTCCTTGTTCCTGCGGACCGCGATCAGGCCGCGTCCGAGCTTTTCCGTTTTGAGCTTCGAGAAATCGTATTTCCCCTGCGACGCGGGCAGGATCACGGCGCTTTCCGGGATAACGGAGGCGGTATTCGAGGTACGGGAGGAATCGCAGGAGGCAAGTCCGGCGAGCGGCAGGGCGGCAAACAGAAGCAGACGGTTCAGTTTCATGGAATAAAGATGTCCTTTTTACGGAAAAAATACGTGTTTCAACGCGGACGTGCGAAATATAGCATGATTCCGGCGGATTGTCAAGGTTTTTTTGCCGTTTCTTTGGCTTTCGCGATTGATTTCCGCTGTTCCCGCTGTATGTTATTATAGTGTATTTATCCCGGAGATCAGCCATGCCTTTGCTCGAAGTAAAAGACCTTTCCGTTCAGTTCCGCACCGACGGCGGACTTCAGCCCACCGTCACGGACGTCTCGTTCACGCTCGAACGCGGCGAGATGCTCGCGCTGGTCGGGGAAAGCGGCTGCGGCAAAAGCGTGACCTGCATGTCCCTCGCGCGCCTGCTCCCGGAACCCCCGGTCGTCCTCTCCGGCGAAGTCCTGCTCGACCGCGGCCCGGCGCTCGGCGGCGTGGCGGACGTGCTCCGGCTCAACGAACGCAGTCTGCGCCAGGTGCGCGGCGGCTGCATCTCCTATATCTTTCAGGAACCTTCCGTGTCGCTGAACCCGGTGTTCCGCGTGGGCGACCAGATCGCCGAGGCGGTCAAACTGCACCGGAAGGACGTCTCCGATCCGTTCGCGGAGGCCGTGGAGCTCCTGCGCCAGGTCGGCATCCCGGACCCCGCCAACCGCGCGAAACAGTATCCGCACGAGATGTCCGGCGGCATGCAGCAGCGCGTGATGATCGCCATGGCGCTCGGGTGCGCCCCGAGCATCCTCGTGGCGGACGAACCGACCACGGCGCTGGACGTGACGATCCAGGCGCAGATCCTCGACCTGCTCCTCTCGCTCAAGCGCGACCGCGGCATGGCGGTGATCCTCGTCACGCACAACCTCGGGATCGTCGCCGAGCTCGCCGACCGCGTCGCCGTCATGTACGCCGGACGCATCATCGAGACCGCGCCCGTCGCCGAGCTCATCGCGCATCCGAAGCACCCGTACACCTCCGCGCTCATCCGCGCCGTCCCCGTGCTCGGCGGCGAACACAACCGCCTGAACACCATCCGCGGCACCGTCCCCTCCCCCGACAAGTTCGGGCCGGGATGCCGCTTCTGCGACCGTTGCGAACACGCCGACACGCTCAGTGCCGAACAGCGCCGCCGCTGTCAGACGGAACCGCCGGTTCTCCGCGAACTCGTCCCCGGCCACGCCTGCGCCTGCCATTTTCCACCCTGCATGACGGGGAAGGAGGCCTGACGTGCCCTCCGCATCCGTTCCGGCCGCGAAAAAAGACAGCCCCGCCGGCGACATGTCCCCCTTCATCATCTTCATGGCGTTCGTGATCCTCACGACCGTCATCATCATGTCCATCTACAGGATCAACTCCGAGGAGGACGAGTCCCCCGCGACCGGAAGCTCCGGCTTCACCATCGCGCTGAACACCCGCGAACCGGTCGTCTTTTCCGACGATTTCCTGTTCCCGGGGTTCTACCCCGTCTCCCGCGAGGCCGCGCAGTCCTCGCGCCCCGGCATCCAGCAGGGCGTCGTCGAGGCGCGACGCCTGATGAACGACGGCGAATACGGACGCGCCGAGGACCTGCTCCGCACGCTGTTCCTCTTCTACCCGGACGATTTCGAGGTCACCTATCTGCTGTCGGACATCCTGCACGCCTCCGGACGCGACGACGAGGCGGATTATTACGACGAACGCATGTACTTTCTGCTGCCGTCGCCCATGCCCGACACGATCCCGTCCGGCGCGGACGCCCCGGAACCGGAGAAACGGACCGCGCCATGAGCAAGATCAGGCAGCTGAGCGACGAAGTCTGCAACAAGATCGCGGCGGGCGAGGTCGTGGAACGTCCCGCGTCCATCGTGAAGGAGCTCGTGGAAAACTCGCTCGACGCAGGCGCACGGAAGATCACCGTCACGATCGAGGACGGCGGACGGCGCTCCATCTCGGTCGCCGACGACGGCGAGGGCATGGACGCCGACGACGCCCTGCTCTGCCTCGATCCGCATTCCACCAGCAAAATATCCTCCGAAGCCGACATCTTCGACATCGCGTCCTTCGGATTCCGCGGCGAGGCGATCCCCAGCATCGCAGCCGTCACGCGCCTGACCATCCGCACACGCCGCCGCGAGACGCCCGAGGGCGTCGAGGTCTTCATCGCGGGCGGCAAGGCCGTTTCGGAAAAGCCCGCCGGATGCCCGCCCGGCACCGAGGTCTGCGCCCGCGACCTCTTCTTCAACGTCCCGGCGCGCAAGAACTTCCTCCGCACCGTCGCGACCGAGGAACGCCACATCGTCGAGATCCTCTCGAACATCGCCCTGGCGCACCACGACGTCGCGTTCATTCTGAAAGCCGACGGCCGCATCCTGCTCTCCACCCCGTCCGCGCCGTCCATCCTCCCGCGCATCAGCGAGTTCTTCGGACGCGAATACGCCGGTGCGCTGCTGCCGTTCTCGCGCACCGAACGAGGCATCACGGTGAACGGCTTCATCGCACGGCGCGGCTTCACGCGCAATTCCCGCGCCGAACAGCGCATCTTCGTGAATGCCCGTCCGGTCGAATCCGCCCCCGTCTACCGCGCCATCAAGGAGGCGTGCGGCCCCATGCTCGAACGCGGCAGATTCCAGCCCGCGCTGATCTACCTCACCATGCCGCCGGGGTCCGTCGACGTGAACGTCCACCCGACCAAGCGCGAGGTCCGGTTCCGCAACGAATTCGACGTGATCGCCGCGGTCCGCACCGCCGTTTCCGCCGCGCTCCGCACCAACGACGCCGTGATCCCGGTCACGGCGGAGGGCGTGAACGACCCGGCGGAGACCGCCGCGCGCCTCTTCCCCGATTTTTCGCCGGACATGCAGGCGCAGGACACGCCATTTGAACGACCGGAAAACAGTAAATCTTCCATCGACGATGCCCCGGTCCCCGCGTCCGGCATCGTCACAAGCGTCGATTCCCTGCTCGAATCCGCCCGCGTCGGATACCGCGTCCTCGGGCCCATGCTCCATGCGCCGTTCGGGAACCCACAGTCTGCACAAAACTGCGCCGCCGCGCCTCAACAGGAAGACGCCGAACTGCCGATCCCGCCCGAACAGCAGCAGACTTCGCCCGAAAACGAGCCGCGCCCCGATTTCCGTCTTGTAGCGGAGGACGCCCCCGCGACCGATTTCGGCGGCACCGGACTGCGGTTGCTCGGCGTGTTGGAAAACTCCTACATCGTGGCGGCGATCCCCGGCGGTCTCGTGCTGATCGACCAGCATGCAGCGCACGAACGCGTCCTCTTCGAACGCATCCTGAACGGCATCGACGGCACGCTCTCGCAGAAACTCCTGATGCCGATCACCATCGAGCTCTCGCCCGCGGACATGGCGTACGTCGCCCGCAACCTCCACGAATTCGAGAACATCGGGTTCGAGATCGAGCCGTTCGGACGCAACACGGTCAAGCTGAACTCGATCCCCGCCGCGATCAAACAGGAAAACGTCGGCGGTTTCTTCCACGATATGCTCGCGCGCATCGGCGAGATCGGGGCGGGACAGCGCCTCGCCACCGACACCCTCGCCCGCGCCGCCTGCAAGGCCGCCGTGAAAGCCCACGACCGACTGTCCCTTCAGGAGGCCGCCGCCCTCATCGAACAGATGTCCCACTGCGCCCTGCCCTATTCCTGTCCGCACGGGCGCCCCACCATGCTCAACATCTCCATCTCCGAAATCGAACGCCGATTCGGACGGAAATAACCAAAGGCATTGCAACAAAGGAGCACCTATCATGCCTGCCAGAAAGACCGCGAGAAAAAACACGAAAACTCCCGCCGTCCTCCCGAAAACGAAACGGATCAAAGCCGCCGCGGACGTTTCCGGCGCGGGATTCCGCCTCGCCGATCCCATGTGGAACGTCCACGAGATCCTCGCCGCGCTCGAAATGTACGCGTCGTTCGGCGTCGGGGCCGTCGTCTTCCCCGAACTTTGCGTCACCGGCGCGTCCTGCGGCGACCTCTTCCGCCAGAACATCCTGCTTGACGCCGCACAGAAGGCAGTCAAATTCCTGCTGAAAGAGACCGCCAATATTCCCGTCACGTTCGTCGTCGGCGTCCCCGAACGCTCCAGATCCGGCGGCCTGTACGCCGTCACGCTCTGCATCCGCGCCGGAAAGATCATCGCGCGCAACAGGAAGCCGCTTGACGCTCCCGCCACCGTGTTCGCTCCGATCGAGCTCATCTCCACGCGCCGGAAACGCGATCCCGAACGCCTCATCCTCTGCCCGTCCGCGGTCCCGTCCGCGCTCATGACACCGTCCGATTTCCGTTCGTTCGCGCTCGCCGCGGCGAAGGAGCACCGGGCGGACTTCATCCTCGCCGCGCCGAAGTCCGGCGAATCCGTGACTGACGGCTTCTACGGCATGCCCGTCTGCTGCAATATCATGGTCAAAAACGGAGAACCGGTCCTCGCCGACCTTTCCGACCCGTGCCCGTCGCTGGAATTCGACGCCGAATTCGAGCCCGCGAAAACGCAATATCTTTTGTCCTTCGAGGAGGACCCGAAGCATCTCGCCGCGCTCGGACGAGATCCCCTGCCCTTCCTGCCGAAGGACCGCGCGGGCACCATCTGGATCGCCGCCGCGCTCGAATCCGCCCTGGCGCACCGCATGGCAACCGCGCACGCCGATAAGCTCGTGATCGGCGTTTCCGGCGGCCTCGACTCAACGCTGGCGCTCCTCGTGGCGCACGAAGCCGCCGCCGCGCTCAATCTCCCCTCCGGCTCGGTCATCGCGGTCTCCATGCCCGGATTCGGCACCACGAAACGCACGAAGAGCAACGCCGCGCGCCTTGCCGAACTCCTCGGCTGCGACTGCCGCACGGTCGACATCCGCCCCGCCTGCCTCCAGCATTTCGCCGACATCGGGCACGATCCGAAGGTCGCCGACGTGGTGTTCGAGAACGCCCAGGCGCGCGAACGCACCCAGATCCTGATGGACATCGCGAACGGCTCGAACGCGCTGGTCGTCGGCACGGGCGACCTCTCCGAGATCGCGCTCGGCTGGTGCACCTACAACGGCGACCACATGAGCATGTACGCGGTCAATTCCGGCGTCCCGAAGACCCTCGTCCGCCACCTCGTTTCGTTCTACGCCGACGCCCACGGCGGCAAGATCGCGCCGGTCCTGAAGGACATCCTCGACACGCCCGTCTCACCCGAACTCGTCCCCGCTTCGAAATCCGGCGAATCCGGCCACAAGACCGAACAGATCCTCGGCGCGTACGAACTGCACGATTTCTACCTCTTCCACCTCGTCCGCCTCAACGAAGCCCCGCGCGCGATCCTCCGCAAGGCGAAGAAGGTCTTCGCCGGGAAGTATGCCCCCGAGGAAATCCGCCGCACGCTCGAACTCTTCCTCCGCCGGTTCTTCTCCCAGCAGTTCAAGCGGTCGTGTTCGCCCGACGGTCCCGCGGTCTCCCCGCTCTCCCTCTCGCCGCGCGCGGGCTGGCGCGTACCGTCCGACGCATCCCCGGCGCTCTGGCTCGACGACCTGAAGTAACCGGAAAACGAACCGAACGGAAACGCGGACATGGAAGTAAGGCCCTCACTGCTCGAGCGCATTCTTGAAACGTTCAGGGACCTCTTCGCGGACGCCCCCGGAATCGCGATCTTCGATCCCGCCGTCTTCTCCGAGGCGATGCACGAATATCCGGTCTTCTTCGCGTTCGTCGCGTTCTGGTTCGGGTGCTGCATCGGGTCGTTCCTGAACGTCTGCATTTACCGGCTGCCGCTCGGCATGAGCCTGGTCACGCCGCCCTCGCACTGCACGGTCTGCGACCACAAGATCTCGGTCTGGGAGAACATCCCGATCTTCAGTTATCTGTGCCTGCGCGGCAAATGCCGCTGGTGCCACGCGCCGATCTCGCCGCGCTACCTGATCGGGGAAATGCTCGTCGGACTCATGTACATGGCGTCGTTCGTGTACGTCCTGCACTTCAAGCTCCCGCTGCCGACCATGTTCATCTACTTCCTGACAATCAGCGTGGCGTATCCGGCGGCGCTGATCGACATGAAGGTGCGCCTGATCCCGAACGAGCTCACGTACTCGCTCCTGCTCCTCGCGCCGCTGTACCACCTGGTCCACGGCGCCGGGCTGGAGCCGCATCTGCTCGACTGGCGCAGATTCCTGATCTCGATCGTGACCGCCGGACTCTTCGGCACGCTCCTCACGCTCTTCGCGTGGCTCGGCGAGAAGGCGCTGAAACGCGAGGCGTTCGGGCTGGGCGACGTGAAGCTGATCGCCGGGCTGGCCGCCGCGCTCGGCGCGCTCCCCGCGCTCTGGATCATGCTCTCAGGCTCCCTGATCGCCGTCGTCTTCATGCCCGTCTACACGCTCAAACACCCGAAATTCCGCCGCCGCGGCTTCGCGTTCGGGCCGTTCCTCGCCATCGGCCTCGGCCTCTGGCTCCTCTTCGGCATCCCGTTCACGGACGCGGTGCTCTACCCCGACATGGAGCTCGACATCTCCGCGATCTCGTTCGTCAACGACCACCATACGAACTATTACGATCGTTACCGCGAACACGTCATCGAGGCGCAGAGGGAACAGGAGGAACGCCGCTGCCGCGAGGAGGATGAGAAGGAACGCGAGGAGACGGAAAGACTTCAGCGGGAGGACGAAGAATCCGGGATCGAATCCTGAACTCCGGCAAAAGCCGCCGCGCCCTCCCCTCCACAAAACAAATTTCCGCCTTTTTGCTTGACTTTCCGCTTCCACTACGATATATTATCAAATTGTATCGCACGGGAGCGCGAACCGCTCCTTTCTTATTTCGAAACATGAGGCTTTCATCGTGAACCGTTATCTCTGGCTGTACGCGGCGGCATTCGCGGCGTCGTTTCTGATCTCGCTGCCGGTCGTGCCGCTCTGCCGCATCCTCGCGCGCCGCACCGGGATCATGGACGTGCCGAAATCCGAAGGGCACAAGCTGCACGGGAAGGAGACTCCCCTGCTCGGCGGCGTGGCGATCCTGGTCTCGTGGCTGGTCCCGATTCTGGCGGGCGCGGCCGCGCTCCTCGCCGCGCCAGGGCGGTTCCCGGAAGAGATCACCGGCGGCTTCCGAAATATCTCACACGAACTCGCGATGATCTGCGTCTGTGCGGTCGCGGCGGTCGTGCTGGGCGTGATCGACGACAAGCACGCCATGCGCGCATCGTTCAAATTCGCCGGGCAGTTCCTGATCGCGTTTGCCATGGTCTTTTTCGGCGGGCTGCACATCACGCTTTTCATCCCGACTCCGTTCCTCACGGTCCCGATCTCCGTCTTCTGGATCGTCTTCATCATGAACGCCATGAATTTCTTCGACAACATGGACGGGCTGTCCGTCGGCACGGCGGCGATCGCGTTCATTTTCTTCGCCATCGCGGCGTGGATCAACGGCCAGTTCTTCGTGGCGGCGCTTTCGGCGTGTTCGGCGGGCGCGTGCTGCGGCTTCTGGCTTTTCAACAAGGCTCCGGCGTCGATCTTCATGGGCGACGCGGGCAGCCACCTGGTCGGATTCCTGCTGGCGGTCATCAGCGCCCGCGTGACCTACTACAATCCCGAGGTCGCCGCGGGAAAATACGCCATCCTGATCCCGTTCTTCATCCTCGCCGTGCCCATCTTCGACGCCTTCGCAGTCGTCCTCATCCGTCTGCACAACCATAAGCCGTTCTACATCGGCGACCACAACCACATCTCGCACCGGTTCGTGCGGATGGGCCTCACCCGTCCGCAGGCCGTCCGGATCATCCATCTGCTGTCCATCGTGGCCGGGCTGGGCGCGATTCCCCTGCTCTGGGGCGACGCCCGCACGTGCTTTGTGCTGCTGGCGCAGGGAGTGGTGATCCTGCTGATCCTGACATTATTGCAATTTCAAACGATACCCAAACAAAACGACAACCAGGAGACAACCCACCATGAACAATCCTGAACACGTCAGCGAGACCAGCATGAAATTCCGCCGCATCGGAGGCTCCTCCCAGCTCGTCATCGAATCCGCGAACGACTTCCGCAACGCCTACGAGCTCGATCCGGCGCACTGGACGCTCACCAGCATCCCTGCCAAAAACCTGCTCTGCCCCGCCGAATTCCTCGCCCTGATCCCGCAGGACGCCTCCGGCCGCATCCACGTGAAGGACGTCCGCGGCCTCCTCAAATGGGTCATCTCCGCCGTCGCCGACCTCTCCGACTTCATCACCGCCGCGCCCGCGCTCCGTCTCGCCGCGTTGAACGCCGAGGACGCCGACGGGCTCCGCGCGAAGGAGACCGCCGAGCTCGCGCTGAAGCGCATCGGCGCGAAATCCGATTCCGCCATCACGATCGAACAGATCAACGAGTTCAAGACGCTCGTCTCCAACGCCCTCCAGAACGGCGACGGCATCATCCCGCCCGGCCCGGTCGAGGACGAAATCACCGCCGAGTGCATCAAGTTCGCCATGGCCGCCGTCGGCTCGCAGAAGGACATCTCCGGCGCGGACGGCATCGGCGCCTCCGAGCTCGACATCTTCGAAGGAATGCTGAACGGATTCCTCGCCTGGACCGACGAGGGCATCGCCCGCAAGGACGCGCTCTTCCCCTACGCGGACGCCACCGCCGGGCTCTGGGGCGCGTGCCAGGCCGTCGCCGCCGACGTCGACGACTACTTCGAGAGCTGCCACGCGCTCGTTTTCGCAGGCGGCCGCGAATCCTCGTCCCATGTCCCGAAGAACACCTTCGACCCCAACGATTCCTCCTCGGTCGAGGACTTCTTCAAGAAGGCCCCGCTCGCGCCCGCCGATCCGGCGTGCATCCTGCACCTGAACGAACGCGTGAATCCGAACCGCGCAGGCGCGCTAACCGCGTTCTTCGGGGCGTTCCGCACCTCCGTCCCCGGCGACGCCGCCTCCATCAGCGAATCCGAGTGGACCGCGTTCAAAGCCGCCATCGCGCCCTACGGCGACTGGACCGGCCGCAAGAACACCGACAAGCTCGACGGCCTCGACCTCGAACGCCTCCGCGCGGTCGCCGCGTCCAAGGCATTCGAAAACATCCGCGCCATGATCAACGAGGACACCGTGGTCTCGAACAACGTCACCTGCTGCGACCTCGTCCGCAAGGTCATCATCTGCCAGACCAACCTCCGCGAGTTCCTGAACAACTTCATCAACATGGAGGCGCTGTTCTCCCCTGAAAAACGATCCTTCATCCTCGCGGGCAAGCTCGTCATGAACGGCTACAACTTCCACATGTGCATGATCGTCCATGACGTCGCAGCGCACAAGAAGATCGCCGCCACCAGCAACGTCTGCGTGATGTACATCAACGCCACAACCGGCACCGCCCCCGCCGTCAAGTCCATGACGCTCGCCGTCGCGGTCACCGCCGGAACCATGCGCCGCCTCTTCGTAGGCAAGTCCGGCGTCTTCTACACCCCGGACGGGCTCATCTGGGACGCCGTCATCACCGACCTCATCCAGCAGCCGGTCTCCCTGAAGGAAGCCATCCTCATGCCGTTCTACCGTATCGGCGACATTATCCAGAAC
>JBGUKB010000005.1:0-2407 GCA_045114235.1 Victivallales bacterium | reverse complement strand
GCTCACTCCGCCGTATTCTCTTTTTCCGGCGTTTCCGGCTGCAATAAGGGCCGGTCAGGCAGTCGGAGAGAATCCAACTCGTCCAGGATGACATCCGCGTCAGGAGGCCGGTTTCCGGGCTCCGGTTCGGCCATCCATCCGAGCAGCCTGACGAAATCCATCGTGGCAAACGGCTGCAAATCGTGCATCAGCTCCTCCGGGCGGCTTTCCCGAATGAGCGTTCCCGTCTCCTTCAGTCCGGCGCGCGGAAAACGCGGCTGCCCAGTCAGCAGTTCATAGACCATGGACGACAAACTGAAGAAATCCGTCCGCGCGTCGACTTTTGTGGCGTCAAGCGTCTGTTCCGGGGACATCGCGGACGGCGTGCCGAACACATCGGGCCCTTTTTCGGGGAAGCTCTCCATGCGTGCGATCCCGAAATCGCCGAGCCGGATCTCCCCGTCGTCCGCGATCCACACATTACTCGATTTGACGTCCCGGTGAACGATCCCATTTTGATGCAGTTCCCGAAGCGCGCACAGGATTTCGCGCATCACATGGACCGTCTGGGCGAACGGCAGCTTCCCCTCGCGTTTCAGGCGTGCGGAAAGCGATCCGCCTGAGGCGTATTCCAGCTCCACGACGAAAAACCGCCCGGCATTACCAGTTCCCAAAACGTGGATCAGCGACCGGCACTCCGTATGCGTCAGAAAATCCGCCAGCGCGGGCGCCATGGCAGCGCCGCGATGGTCGTCCCGGATGAATTTCAGGATGGCCGGCGCGTTCCGTTTCCTGTCGAACGCGAACCAGACTTCCTGCCGTTCGTCCCGGATGCGGCGCGCCGCCTGAAGGACGCAGTCCCCGACGATCTCGCCGGGGAAGAACGCGGATGAATGACCGCTTCCGCCGTCGTCCGTCATGGATATTCCGGCAGCTCGATGCCCATGATCTTCGCGTCCTCGGCGAACGTGGGCTTTTCCCCGAGCATGAACCGTCCGGTGACGGTCCCGTCGGGCGCGATGGAGTCCGTATGCCACTTCATCAGCGTGCGCGTGCGGTATTCGCCGTGCTCCAGCGGCATGATCTCGGCGATCTCCACGGTCTTGCGGGAGCCGTCGGGCAGGCGCATGGTGTGGACTACGCAGTTGATGGCGGACGCCACCTGCATGCGAATGGCGGTCAGTGGTAGTTCGATCCCGCTCATGATGGCGCAGGTCTCCATGCGGCTCAGCGCATCGACGGGCGTGTTCGCGTGGATGGTGGACATGGACCCGGAGTGGCCGGTGTTCATGGCCTGGAGCAGGTCGAGTGCCTCGCCGCCGCGGATTTCGCCGATGACCAGGCGGTCGGGGCGCAGACGCAGGGACGCGATCACGAGGTCGCGAATGGAGAATTCACCCTGGCCGTTCTTGTCCGGCTTGCGCGTCTCGAAATACACGCAGTGTTTCTGCTGGAGCTGAAGTTCGCTGGCGTCCTCCAGCACGAGGATGCGGTCTTTTTCCGGGATCAGGCCGCTGATGGCGTTCAGCACGGACGTCTTGCCGGAGGACGTGCCGCCGGAGACGATGGTGTTTTTCCGCAGCTTCACGATGGCGTTCAGCAGCAGCACGCCCTCGTGCGGGATGCTGCCGAAATCCTCCAGCTTCTGAATGGTCAGCATCTCCTTCTTGAACTTGCGGATGGAGATGATGGTGCCGCAGCGGCTGATCGGCGGAATCGTGGCGTGGACGCGCGAACCGTCCGGGAGGCGGGCGTCGAGGTCGGGGTGCATTTCATCGAGCTGGCGGTCCACCGACTTCGCGATGTTCACGGCGGCGGCCTTCAGCTGGGACTCGCTTGCGAACTTCGCATCGGTCTCCTGAAGCTTGCCGCCCCGTTCGATATAGATCTGGTTCGGGCCGTTGATGAGGATTTCCGAGACCTTGTCGTCGTCCAGATACTCCTTGACGGGCGCCAGGAACAGTACCAGAAAAGATGCGTCGTTGTTGTTCATTCCAATTCCACTCCGGGGTTGACGATTTTTTCTCTGCGATACGCAAAACCGGTCGTGCCGGTATCGATTCTCCAAAGCATCAGCGTCAGCTCCAGTTCGTCTTTCCGGAACGTCAGGAGCACACGCGGAGACAGCTTTTCGTCCAATGTGATCTGTTTTTCCGGGGTCCACCCGTCATGCAGGAGCGCCGCGATGATCTTCGTCCGGGTGGAGATGAAGTTCGAGGCGGTTTCCCCCTCGAATTCCCAGCCGTCCGCGCCGGGCTCGTTCTTCTTTTCGTCCGGCAGCTTCAAAGCGGGCAGAACGCCCTTGACGGCTTCCGTCCTGCGCGGCTGCGGGCGGGACGGTTCCGGCCTCCGGGCGATTTGTTTCAGCATCAGGAATCCCGTACCGCACAGAAACACCAGCAGGAAGACCAGGATGAACGGGAACAGA
>JBGUKB010000004.1:0-27893 GCA_045114235.1 Victivallales bacterium | reverse complement strand
GAAACAAGGTTAAGCACGGAGACAACCCACCATGCCCAGAATTTTAGGTGTAGACATCCCGATGAACAAGCGCGTGAAGTACGCGCTCCAGGCCATTTACGGCATCGGCCCCGCGATCGCGGAAGAGATCATCGTCAAGGCGAACATCGACCCGAACCTGAAGGCCAGCCAGCTTTCCGACGAAAACATCTCGGCGATCACCACTCTGCTTCAGAACGACTACACGGTGGAAGGCGACCTCCGCCGTGAGATCATGATCAACGTCCGCCGCCTCCAGGCGATCGGATGCTATCGCGGCCTCCGCCACAAGAAAGGCCTGCCGACCCGCGGCCAGCGTACGCGCACCAACGCCCGTACCCGCAAAGGCAAACGCGTTACCGTCGGCGCCATCCGCGACAAAACGCAGCGCCGCACCGCCGCCTCCGACAAGGCCGCGGCCGCCGAAGCCGCCGCAGGCAAAGCCGCCAAGAAGTGATCCGCGTGAGATCAGCAAACGAATCAACGAAAAGGTCATCGATCTACTATGTCTGACGAAATCAAAGAAACCGCAGCTGCGACTCAGGCTGCTGCCGAAGCCGAAGCTCCGGCCGCCGAGACCGCCGCGGTCGACAACAAGCGCAAGAAAACCGGCCGTTACATCCCCAACGGCATCGCTTTCATCCATGCCACGTTCAACAACACGAAAGTGGCGTTCACGGACCTTCACGGCAACGTGATCGCGTGGTCCTCCTCCGGCAAGAACGGCTTCAAGGGCTCCCGCAAGAGCACCGCGTACGCCGCCCAGGTCGTCGCCGCCGACGCAGCCAAGAAGGCGCAGGCCTTCGGCATGAAGGACGTCGAAGTCCGCATCAAAGGACCGGGCGCCGGCCGTGAATCCGCCGTCCGAGGCATCGCCTCCACCGGCATGGAAGTCAGCTGCATCAAGGACATCACCCCGGTTCCGCACAACGGCTGCCGTCCCCCGAAGCGCCGCCGCAACTGACGGTTCTTCCGTTATCCTGTCCGGGCCGGGCTTCCGGCCGCCCAGTTTAACCCCGAACCGATAAACCAGTCAACTCAATTACCGGAGGTACTTCAATATGGCTTCTGTACTCACATTCCCGATGCCGCATGGAATCGTCGTGGACGAAGAAACCGCTTCGAACACCTATGCCAAGTTCACCATCGCTCCCTTCCAGAGCGGATTCGGTCACACCATCGGCAACGCCCTCCGCCGGGTGCTTCTCTCCTCCCTCGAGGGCGCGGCGATCTCCGCGGTCCGTTTCGACGGCACCACGCACGAGTTCTCCACGCTTCCGCACGTGATCGAAGACGTCACCGAGATCATCCTCAACCTGAAGAAGGTCAAACTCAATCTGAACTCCGATCAGGTCAAGGTCCTCGAAATCCGCAAGAAGAAAGCCGGCCCGGTCACCGCCGCCGACATCATCACGGAAGGCACCGTCGAGGTCCTCAACCCCGACCAGCTCATCTGCACGCTTGACAAGGATTTCCCGTTCCACTGCGAACTCGAGGTCTCCAAAGGCCGCGGCTGGCAGCCCGCCGAACGCAACAAACGCCCCGACCATCCGCTCGGGACCATCGCGATCGACTGCCTCTTCAGCCCGATCACCTACGTCCGTTACCAGGTCAGCGCCACACGCGTCGGCGAAGAGACCGAAATGGACAGCCTCACCATCGAGATCCACACGGACGGCCGCGTGGCCCCGAACGACGCCCTGGAAAAGGCCGCGAGGATCCTCAAGGACCACCTCCGCCCGTTCCTCGGCAGCCACGCCGCCGACTCCGACATCTACAACCCGATCTCCGAAGAGGACATGAAGCGCTTCAAGCTGCTCACCCAGGACGTCGACGTCCTTGAGCTCAGCGTCCGCGCCCAGAACTGCCTCAACAACGCGGACATCAAGCTTCTCGGCGAACTCTGCCTCAAGACGGAATCCAAGATGCTCAAGTACCGCAACTTCGGCAAGAAATCCCTCGACGAGATCAAGGAAAAGCTTGCCACGTTGAACCTCTCCCTCGGAATGACCCTCTCCGAAGAACTCGAAACCGCCATTCTCGCCGAGGCCGAACGCGCCAAGGCCGTGAAGAACAAAGCGGGAGACTAATATCATGCGCCACCTCGTACATACTGCCAAACTCAACCGCAACTGCGGCCACCGCAAGGCCATGCTTGTCAACCTCGCATGCAGCCTGATCGAACACGAATCCATCCAGACCACCACGATCCGCGCGAAGGAACTCCGCCGCTTCGTGGAACGTCTCATCACCATGGCGAAGGCCGGCGGCGACCACAAGCGCCGTCTCGCTTATGCCAAGCTGAAAATCAACACTCCGTCCGAATTCGCCCAGACCAAGAAGCTCGTCCTCGCGAAGCTCTTCGACGAACTCGGACCCCGCTTCGCCGACCGTCAGGGCGGATACACCCGTATCATCCACATGCCGGCCCGCAGAGGCGACTCCGCTCCCATGTGCCTGATCCAGCTCCTCAACGAGCCCGTCAAGGCCAAAGCGAAGAAGGAAGAAGCCAAGGCCGAAGAAGCCAAGGCCGAGTGAGTTTCACTTGATCTGACCGGATGGGCGGTCCGCCGCCCGTTCGGAATAGCCTTCCTTTTATCAGGATTCGCACTAAGCTCTCCCCTTACCGGGAGGGCTTTTTTTATGTCTGGATTGCAAGAGATCGAGGATCAGCGGGGGACACGGCCGTCGAAGAGGAAGACGAAGATCATCATGAGGCCCCAGGTGCCGAGGATGAGGATGTTCATGACCTTAAGCCAGATCCGTTTCTCGCAGCGGAGAAACAGGATCAGGGACACGAACGTCAGAAACATGAAGAGGGGCAGGTTCAGAAAGCCCGCCATGAGGAGGCCGAAGCAGGCCAGCATCCCGAACGACAGGACGAGGACGATCCAGTCTTCGGCGAAGACCGCCTCGAAAAGGAAATAGAGGAAGATATACTGCACCACGATGGGCATTTCCGCATGCACATCGACTACGGCGGACAGGATCAGGATCGCGAGGATGGCAGCCGGGACCGCGCGGAGCAATTTCTTTCGGAGAGCGGCACGGCGGCGCAGTTCCTTCCGCTGCGCCTCGTCCATGCCCGACTCGAGCTCGCGGTCTTCCGTCAGGTCGTTTCCGGGGATGTATTCGGAAATATCGAGCTGACCGGATTCCGGCGGGTTCTGTTCGTCGCGTTCTGACATGGGCATCTCCTTTCGTTGCGGGCGTTTTCAGGGGGTCAACGGAAATCGACGGGGCTGTTGCCGTGTCCGAGGGCGAGGCCGCGCGCAAGCGCGTCGGAGAGGCGTTCCTTGGCGCGGCAGATGCTTTCAAGCATGGGCATGCCGGACGCGAGTCCGCACGCGATGGAGCTGGACAGCAGGCAGCCCGTGCCGTGGTTGCCGCACGGCGGCGCGGTCCGCGTCGGAAGCCACGCGCCCGGACCGTCCACAGGCCGGAAGAAATCGTCGAACGAACCGTCGGTGCGGTGTCCGCCCTTCAGCAGGATCGCCGTCTTAAAGCGCGTCGCAAGCTCATTTGCGGCGGATTCGATGGTGTCCGGCGTGGTAAGCTCCGCCGGGTCGCGCCCGAGAAGCTTCGCGGCTTCCGGCAGGTTCGGCGTGAGGAGCGACACGCACGGCGCGAGGAGTTCGACGGCTTCGACCGTGCCGAGCGCGGCGCCGCTGGTGGACGCCAGAACGGGGTCGAACACGACGTTCGTTATCTCGAACTCACGCAGGAGTTCAGCCGTCTCACGGGCATGCTCAGCGCCGGGCATCGCGCCGATCTTCACGGCGTCGGGCCGGATGTCGGACAGCACGGCGCGGAGCTGTTGCGCCACAAAATCAGCCTCAAGGACCAGCACCCCGGTCACGCCCAGCGTGTTCTGCACGGTGAGCGCGGTCGGCACGGCCATCCCGTACAGGCCGTGCGCGGAGATCGCCCGAAGGTCGGCCTGGATCCCGGCTCCGCCGCTCGGGTCGGACGCCGCAATGGACAGTACGGTCTTCATGATTCGAACCAGTCGTCGAGGCGGTTCAGCACGCGGTCGGCGCTCGTGAACTCCGCCCCGGAGAAGAACATATCCGGCACGCCCGCCGTGCGGAGTCCGCACGCATGCGCGGTCTCGATGCAGAACGGCGCGTCGTCGAAGAGCCAGGTGTCGCGCCTGCGCGTGCCGAGGCGTTCGAGGGCGATCCAGTAGAACGCCGGATCCTTCTTGTCGAGGCCGGTCTCGCCGGTGGTGATGATGTCAAGGAAGAGGTCGAGCAGGCCGTGCCGGGCGAGGATGGCTTCGACGGCCTTGCGGTCGCTGGCGGTGCCGATCACGAGGCGGAAACCGCGCCGTCCGGCTTCGCGCAGGAACTCCTCCGCGCCGGGTTTGAGTCGACACGCCATGTAGCGCGCGTTCAGCAGGTCGAGCAATCCTTGCAGCGTCTCCTCCGGCGTAAGCTTCAATCCGTATTCCACCTGAAGATACGCCGCGCCGGTGACCAGGTCGGCGCAGTTCGCGAGCTTGTCGTCCAGGTCGGGACGCGGCTCGGCGCCGTTCGCGCGGAGGAAATCCTGCGCGAGCCCGAGCCAGACCTGCATGGAATCGAGCACGGTCCCGTCGAAATCCAGGATCATGCCGGTCTCCTCCGGGAGCGTAAAATCCGCGCGGGCCACGAGCGTTTTGAGCTCACGCGCGGCGGCTTTCACGTCCGGCGCGCCGAATATGGCGGACACGACCGAAACGCCCGCGATGCCGCTGTGTTCGAGCTGAAGCAGATTGCCCGCGTGGATGCCGCCGATGGCGACCACGGGGATGTCCACCGCGCCGCAGACCGCCCGGAGCGCGGTCGGCGCTACATAGGTGGCATCTAGCTTGGTCGAGGTCGGAAAAACAGCTCCGGCGCCGAGGTAGTCCGCGCCGTCCTGTTCCGCCTTGACCGCCTCCGCCACGGTGGCCGCGGAAACGCCCAGAATGGCGTCGGGGCCGAGCGCGCGCCTCGCCTCGCGGGCGGCGGTGTCGCTCTGCCCCACGTGCAGGCCGTCCGCGCCGATCGCCAGCGCGAGCTCGAGCGAATCGTTCACGATGAACGGCACATCGAACGCGCGGCAGAGCGCCTGAATCGCGAGCGCGTCAGCCTTGGCGGCCTCGAAGGACGCGCCTTTCGCGCGGTGCTGGATGCAGGTCGCGCCGCCTTCGAGCGCGAGGCGGACGCGTTCGAGCAGGTTCGGACCGTCGTCGGTGATGGCGTACAATTTGAGGTAATCAGGCCTGACGGACTTCATAATCGAGCCTTTCGTGGAGCGCGGTCACGTCCAGGTTGCCGACGGCGTCGAAGAGCCGCACGGCGAACGTGCCGCCCCCTTCGCCCGGCTTCAGGGATTCGTATGCGATCTCGCCGCTGACGCCGTACGCGGCGAGCGCGGCGGCGACCGCCTCGAACTGGAATTTCGGTTCGGCTCCGGCGTATGCCGCGGCCAGGGCGGACAGCATGCAGCCGGACCCCGTGACCTTCGTCATGAGCTCGTGGCCGCCGCGGATGACCGCGACGCGTCCGTCCGTACCGCCGACGAGGTCGATCGCGCCGGTCACGGCAAACACGCAGCTGTACTTGGCGGCAAGCGCGCGGACGTCCTCCACTGCACGGTCGAGCGTTTCCTCCGTGATCGCATCGTCCGCCGAGGCATCAACGCCGCGTGTGGTGCTTTTCAGCCCGAGCAGGGCGTTCGCCTCGGAACGGTTACAACGCACGACCGAGACGCCGCGTTTCAGGATCTCATGCGAAAGCTCATCGCGGGAGGGCGCACAACCCGTGCCGACCGGGTCGAGCAGGATCGGGATGCCGCGACGGAGCGCGACTTCCTGCGCGCCGCGGATGGCGTCGCGGAAGGTCGGCGTGAACGTGCCGATGTTGATGGAAAGGGCGTCGGCCTTTTCCGTGAACTCGATCGCGCCGACCGGATCGTCCGCCATGACGGGCGAGGCTCCGGCGGCGAGCAGCATATTGGCGCAGCCGTTGGTGGTGACGACGTTCGCGAAGCACTCGACGAGGGGGTGTTTTTCGCGTACCTTTGAAAAACAGCGTATCAGCATGGCGTCCTCCTCATTCCTTCATACCTTTGAGCTTGTTCGAGAGGCGGACGGAGCAGAAGTCCGGGCCGCACATCGTGCAGTATTTGCCGGACGCGGCGTCCTCGGCGCAATGGCTCTCCTGAAGCGCGGCGCGGCGGTATTCGCGGGCGCGGTCCGGGTCGAGCGCGAAGCTGAACTGGCGTTCCCAGTCGAAGTCGGCGCGGGCGTCGGAAATAGCGTCGTCGCGTTCCTGCGCATGGGGCCTTCCGAGCGCGACGTCGGCGGCATGGGCGGCGATTTTGAACGCCACGACGCCGCGGCGCACGTCCTCGGTGTCCGGGAGCCCGAGGTGCTCCTTCGGGGTCACATAGCACAGCATGGCCGCGCCCCAGTACGCTCCGGCGAGACCGCCCATCGCAGCGACCATGTGGTCGTAGCCGGGGGCGCAGTCGGTGACGACCGGGCCGAGGATGTAGAACGGCGCGTCGCCGCAGACCTTCTGCTCGCGCTTCATGTTCATCTCGATCTGGTTGAACGGCACGTGGCCGGGTCCTTCGACCATGGCCTGCACGTTCGCGGCGCGACAGCGCTGCACCAGCTCGCCGATCACATCGAGCTCGCCGAACTGCGCCTCGTCGGAGGCGTCGGCGATGCAGCCGGGCCGGAGCCCGTCGCCGAGGGAGAGCGTCACCTCGTAGTCGCGGCAGATCTTCAGGATGTCGTTGAACGCCTCGTAGAACGGATTCTCCATCTTGTGATCGCCGATCCAGGCGGCGATGAGCGCACCGCCGCGGCTCACGATACCGAGCTTGCGTTTCAGCGCGGCCGGGATGTGCTTCGCGAGGAGCCCAGCGTGGATGGTCATGTAGTCCACGCCCTGCTTCGCCTGGTCCTCGACAACTTCCAGGATCGTATCGCGGTCGAACTTGCCCGCGCCCGCCCGTGCCGCGATCTCGTAGACCGGCACAGTTCCGACCGGGATCGGGGACAGCCGGATAAGCTCCTTGCGAAAGAGCGCCAGATCGCCGCGCGTACTGAGGTCCATGATGGTGTCCGCACCGTATTTGAGGGAGACGTCGAGCTTTTCGAACTCGTTTTTCGGGCAGCTGGACGTCTGGGAATTACCGATGTTGGAATTGATCTTGGTGCGCAGGGCGCGGCCGATGGCCATCGGTTTCAGGCTGGTGTGGTTCACGTTCGCGGGGATCACGATCGTGCCGGCGGCGACGCCGTCGCGGATGAACTCCGGCGAAAGGTATTCCGAGGCGGCCACCGCCGCCATTTCGGGGGTCACGACGCCCTGTTTCGCGGCGTCCATCTGGGTCTTGTCTGCTTTCATGCTTGACTCCTTGTCGTTGCTGAGCAGGAAAGCATCCATCGGCAAATCCCTACGCCGGCATGATCCGGATCAGGTCTCATGCGCCGTGTCAGGCGCATACGGGTCGAAGCCCTCCGGCTTCCTCTCAGCCCGCCTCGGCGGACTCCCCTGCTCATGTGATATGTTATTGTTTGGTCGAGTTCAGTTTACGATCGAGTCGGTCGACTCCTTCTGATGTTTTCCGAAACTGCCAGGCTGCGGATAGAGGAGGCGTTCGTCGAGCGCGAAGATCCAGCCTTCCTCCTCGCCGGGCTCCACGTACGATTTCACGATCTTCCAGCCGTGTTCATAGAGATAGGACGCCTGGGAAAGGCGCGGCCAGAGCAGCACGGCGTATTTCGAGCCGAACGCCTTGTAGACGTCCTCCGGGTACGGGTCGCCGCCGAGGCCGGGCGTGGTCGAGGTCAGCAGCATCGTGCGGCGCGGATCCTTCGAATACGAGAACATCGGGTCCATGCCCCACTGCCAAAGATGGTCCTGGTCGTTGTAGAAGAGCGCCGGGAAATCGCTCCAGTCCAGGTTGACGACCGGACGCCCGGCGGGCACATTCTCCTTCAGGAACGCGATCATTTTCGGCAGCGGCTGGACCAGCACCTGCGGACATTCCTTGGCAAAGTAATGCGAGGAGTACACCCCCAGTCCGACCGACAGTGCCGCCAGCAGGCAGGGCACGCCCCATTTGAAGCTGCTCAAAGGCAGATGGAATCCTTCGCGCGTCATGTGCTCCAGGAGAAGCAGGAACGCGATCGCGACGAACGGCCCGGCGTATTCCACGGTGCGCGCCGCCACGAGGATGCCGACCGTGAAACCTCCCGCGAGGACCGTGACCGCGATAATGTTCGGGTCGATCTTCCACAGCCCTTTGCGTTCGACCAGGCGGACGAACATCATCAGGATGCACCACGCCATGAGGTAGAGCGGCGCGACGGTCCTGTTGAACCCGAAGTGGGGCGAGAGCATTTCGCTGGGCTTCGCCAGGCGGACGCCCGCCATCATGGGGGCGATCAGAGCGTCCCACGACTGGACTTTCCAAATGACGAACGAATTCGGGAACTGCGGATGCAGCGTGAGGCCGAGCAGGACCCCGCCGAGCGACAGGACCGGCAGCCAGAGCTCGCGCCAGCCGCAGCTCTTCAGCCGCGACAGAGCGAAGACCAGCGGGACGATCACGATAAAATGAGGATTCGAATAGGTCCATGCGAAGCAGAACGACAGCACACCGACCACCGCCAGCCGGAACCGGAACGATCCCTTCGCCAGCAGTCCGGCAGTAAACGTCAGGAACGTGATGGACAGTACGTGCGGACGCAGCACGGACAGGCGGAACGTGTAGTTCGGCACGATGACCGAGAAAAGCGGCGCGCCAAGCAGCAGATAAAGGGGCCGTACGCCGAGCCGCCTGGCAGCGAAGAGACACCCCAGGATCGCCAGCGCGGAGTAGAACAGCGCGGCGGCGTGGAACGGCGGATTCAGGGCCGCGCCGAACGCCTTTTCGACCGCGAAGATGGCGTTGATCCCGGCATGGTACAGCAACTCCTTGTCCGCAAAATGGTCCTTCCACACGGACATCTGCGTCCACGGGAACTGTTTCGCCGCGTACACGCCAGGCCCGAGCTTCGCCATCATCGCATGGTACAGCGCGTCCTGCGAGTTCTCGCCCGTCTTCATCACGCAAATGCGGAGCGCGCCCAGCCACACGACCGGGATCAGGAACGCGAACACGAGCATGATCCGTCCGGCACGGCCGATCCCGGCGCGCGGACGCACGGAAACCTCCGGAGCGTGAGCTTCGGCAGATGCACTTTCCGCTGTTTGTGCCTGAGGAGGATCCTGCCGGTCCATGGGATAACCCCTTCCGAATTGCGTTCAAAGCTGTTGCGGTTTGGACGCCCGCAGTACGGGCAAAAAACAATATCTTAATAAAATACAGCCGGAACCGCCGAACTTCAACCGGAAAGCGGAAGATATTCGTTCTTTTTTCCGAAAACAAGCGCAAACAAGCGTAGATACGTTCATTTTATCACCCGTCGACACCATTTTTGAAAAAACATGCCGGAAAGTACGAAAAAACAACTGAAATCGCATTGAAAAAACGGGGAAAGGATGTAAATTACTTTTCAGTAAAAGCAATTCAATAACCTCCCATTTTGTTTCCCGAGATGAAAACCCGCCCGCTTCGCTTTGCAAAACTCCTTCGGAATGAATCCGATCCGGCAGCCGGCCGCATTCGGATCCCGCTTCTTTTCCTGATCCTGCTTCTGTTCGCCGCCGCTCCCGTATTCGCGCAGGATGCGGACGGCGACGAACCGGAAACGGAAGAGATCGAAGAAGAGACCGAAGAGGAAACCGAAGAAGAGACCGAAGAAGAGATCGAAGAGGAATCCGAAGAGGAAGCTTCATCCGCGCAGCCGGAAAAAAGCATGCCCGCCGCGGAAAAGCACACACGCTGCGTCCTGATGCTTCTCCCGTTCTCTTCGTCCTATGCGGAGCATGTTTACGTTTCAAACGCCGTATCGAAGCACGTGGCGTCGCTGAACGGTCCCTTTGTGGTCATGCAGAAGGAATTCGACATGCTGAACGTCCCGCAGAGCGAGCTCCAGAGCCGGTTCGAAAGCCTGAAGCCGCTCCTGGACAGAGGCGACGTCGCGGTCGTCATCGGCATCGGACAGGAACTCCTGCCGCTTCTGGCCCGGAACATCGACCTGATCCCGGAAAAGACGGCGCTGCTTCTCTTCAGCGAGAAGCAGCCGCTGGAAACCGAATTCGCAAAACACGAGAACTTCGGCGGCGTATTCCTGAACGACCCGGTGGAAAAATCGCTTGACCTGATCTTCCAGGTCTTTCCCGGCACGAAACGCGTCATCCCCCTCGCCGGACGCACGGAAACCGGAAGGCACTTTATCAATGACGTGAGGGATGCACTGAAAGAGTCCCATCCGGACGCGGAATGCGTGTTCATCGACAACAGCAGCGTCGACACGCCCGAAATGATCCGGCGTGTAAAACAGTGCGGCAAGGATTCCGCCGTCCTGTTCCACTCCTGGTACGGGCTCGACGCAGTGAACTTGGCGTCCCTGTCGTTCTTCCTCCAGCGGCTCTGCCTCGATCCCGACGTCCCGGTCTTCGCCGTCCACGATTCGATGTTCGCATTCCCCGTCGCCGGCGGCGCCGTATGCCCGTCCGAGGCGTCGGTCGACAAGCTGATCGAAATGCTCGACCCCTGTCTGGTCGACGAGGTCTCCCTGGCAGGCAAATGGGCAACGGTCGAAGCAAAGAAGATCATCACGGCCAGCAGTTTCCAGCGGTTCGGCATCAGCGGCGGCGTCAGCACGAACGATCTGATGGTCAGCAGGGATTCCCCGTCGATGTTCCGCCGGGAGAATGCCCGCACGCTGGTCGCCGTGACATTCTCCATGGTGCTGATCCTGGCGCTGCTCTGCTACATCGCGGTGTGGGACCACTACCGGCGGCGCCTGCTGAAGCTTCTCCGCGCCGTGTTCAAGCAGATCCCCAGCCGCATCGTCGTCGGCAGCCGCAACGGCATCGCGCACTTCATCCATGTGGGAAAGTTCAGCGAGGACAGCGGCGTCGTGCGGTTCCCGGTGAACGAACTGCCGGAATACGCGGACGAGACGTTCCGGCATGCGTGGGAAGAAGTCTTCGCCACCGGCGAGACGCAGAAATTCCAGATGGCCACGGGCAGCCGGCACCGTTCCGTGGAAATGGCCATATTCGAGAACAAGGACATCTTCGGTCGCGACACGGCATTCTGGATTTCGCACGACGTCGAGGAGCTCCTTCAGGCGCAGAACGAACTGAAGGCGGGCCTCGCGAACCAGGAAAAACTGAACGACCTCTTCGCCGCCTCGCTGAAAATGCTCTCCGCCGACGCCACCGCCGTCGACATGACCAACGACGTGCTGTCGTTCATCGTCCGCAGCGTGAAGGACCACATGAAGGCGGACTACTGCTGCATCATGCGGTATAATTACGAAGAAATGGGCATGGAGCTTTTCGTCGAGGAAGCCTCCGATGCCATCACGGTGGACAGGGAAAAACGTTTCATCCCGTTCCCGGACCAAAAAGACGACAAGCTGATGGCGCGTCTGGAAAACCATATGCCGGTGGTCATAAACGATTTCGCCGCTTCGCTCTTCGCGAAGCAGGATGCCACGCAAGCCGGAAACAAACGTCCGAAAAAGGTCAGCATGTGCATCTCGCCGGTCTTCATCGACGGCAAACTCTGGGGACATCTCGCCGCCGTCCACCAGAAGGGAAGATACGAATTCTCCGACCTGTACCAGCAGTTCCTTCAGGGCACGGCGCACGTCGTGGAAGCCATGCTCGAATACCGCTTCATCCACTCCAGGCTCGAACGCGGCGAATACGAGAAGCAGCTTATCATGGAAAACCTGCCGCTGCCGCTGATCCTGCTCGACCGCAAGCTGAACCTGATCCAGCGCAACTCCGCGGCGCAGAAGGACCTGCTCGGATTCCCCGACGCGCTCCGGGACAACCTCTGCCACACCGTATTCTGCAAGGCAAGCGAGCCGCCGGAGGACTGCCCCGTCCGCGGCGTCCTGACCGACTTCAAGCCGCACGTGAAGGCCCTGACGTTCAACGGCAAGGACTACATGGTCAACGCCTACCCGATCATGATCGGCGGCGAGCTCGCGAACATCCTGCTGGCATGGTTCGACGTGACCGCGGAAAACGAGAACCAGCGCAAGCTCGAAGCCGCGTTCCGCGAAGCGAAGGACGCCAGCAAGGCCAAGAGCCTGTTCCTCGCCTCCATGAGCCACGAGCTCCGCACGCCGCTGAACGCCGTGATCGGGTTCTGCGAGCTCCTGCAGAACAGCGCCCTGTCCCGCGAAAGCCAGCTCGAATACCTCAAGTCCATTTCCGTGGCCGGCCATACCCTGCTGGACCTCATCAGCAACATCCTCGACACGTGCAAGCTGGAAACCGAACAGGTCGAACTCCAGAACGAGAAGACCGACGTCCGCAAGATCGTGATCGACATGGTCAGCATGTTCAAGTCGCTCGCCGAGAAAAAGCAGCTCGCCCAGCCGATGGTGGTCCCGGACGATCTCCCCTACGTGGTGCTCGACCGCATGCGCCTGCGCCAGGTGCTGGTGAACCTGCTCGGAAACGCATTCAAGTTCACCGACAAGGGCTACGTCGGGATCAAGGTCACATGCAAGATCAAGGAACAGGGCAAGTGCCGCCTCGCCATCGCCATCCGCGACTCCGGCATCGGCATTTCGCCCGACAAGAAACAGAAGGTCTTCGAGCCGTTCGTGCAGCAGGACGCCGTCCGCGACACCCATGTCTACAAGGGATCCGGGCTCGGCCTCGCCATCTGCGACCGCTACATCAAGGCCATGGGCGGACGGATCGACCTCGACAGCGAAGTCGGAAAGGGAAGCGTCTTCACCATCGTCTTCGAAAGCATCCCGTACCTCATTCCGACCGAGGAGGAACGTACCGCAGCGAAGGACGCCGGAAACGCATCCGCGGCCGAGCTGCCCGCCAACATGTTCGGCGGGACGGCGAAAACGCAGGCGCCCGTGCCGAAGGTCGATTTGAACGGATACAACGCGCTTATCGTCGACGATGTGCCGATCAACCTGAAGGTCCTCGGCGCCATGCTGAAGGGATTCCACGTCAACATCACTCAGGCGAACTCCGGCGCGGACGCCCTGGCGAAACTGCCGGAAGCCAAGCCCGACCTGGTGCTGACCGACATGTGGATGCCCGGCATGTCCGGCGAGGAACTCGCGCGGAATATCCGGAACACGCCGAACGGCGACAGGATCGTCATCATGGCCGTAACCGCGGACGTCGAGAACCAGAACAACTTCGACATGTCCGTGTTCGACGGCATCCTCCTGAAGCCCGTCACGAAGGATTCCCTCGCGTTCGCGTTCCAGGAAATGATCGATAAAGGCCGCATCAATCCGAAGGGCTGACCCGTTCCCGGTTTGCATTTCCCTCTCCGCGTGCTATATTATTGTCTGCTTATTTTCAGAACAAGAAAGGACTTCGCACGTCATGTCACAGGAAAACTTCCTTCAGCAGAATTTCGCCGCCAGGATCGGCGGTTCCAACTTCGGCAAAGACACCAAGATCTACAAGTTCGAGAAGATCAAACGCGCCAAGCGCGCCGCCGCCGCGGAGAATCCCGGCGTCGAACTGATCGACATGGGCGTCGGCGAGCCCGACGACATGGCGTTCCCGTCCGTGGTCGCCCGCCTCGCGGAAGAAGCCGCGAAATGGGAGAACCGCACCTACGCCGACAACGGCTGCGCCGACTTCAAGGCCGCCGCCGCACGCTACATGAAGGCGCTGTACGGTGTCGAGCTCGATCCCGACACGCAGATCGTCCACGCCATCGGCAGCAAGTCCGCCCTCACGCTTCTCCCCTCCTGCTTCATCGATCCCGGCGACATCGCAGTCCTGACCGTCCCCGGCTACGGCGTCCTCGGCACCTGGACCGAATACCTCGGCGGCGAAGTCGTGAAACTCCCGCTCCTTGAGAAAAACGGTTTCCTGCCCGACCTGGAGTCCCTCACGGAAGACCAGCGCAAGCGCGCCAAGCTGCTCTACCTGAACTACCCGAACAACCCGACCGGCGCGTCCGCCACCGTCGAATTCTTCACGAAGGCGGTCGAGTTTGCCCGGCAGAACCATATCCTCATCGTGAGCGACGCCGCCTACGCGCCGCTGAACTTCTCCGGCAAGCCCCTCAGCATCCTGTCCATCCCCGGCGCGCTCGAGTGCTGCGTGGAACTCCACAGCATGTCCAAGGGCTTCAACATGACCGGCTGGCGTCTCAGCTGGGTTTGCGGCAATCCGCTCGCCGTGAAGGCGTTCGCGACCGTGAAGGACAACGCCGACAGCGGCCAGTTCCTCGCGATTCAGAAGGCCGCTATCGCCGCGCTCGACGACCAGGCCGCTATCACGCCCGCGATCTGCGAGAAATACCACCGCCGCCTCGCCAGCATGGTCGAGACGCTGAAAAAGCTCGGATTCAACGCCAAGGTCCCCGCCGGCAGCTTCTACCTCTACGTAAAGGCCCCGCAGGCCACCGCCGACGGCACGCAGTTCGAGAACGGCGAGGCGTTCAGCCAGTGGCTCATCCGCAACAAGCTCATCAGCTCCGTGCCGTGGGACGACGCCGGACACTTCGTCCGCTTCAGCGCCACGTTCGTCGCGCGCGGCGGCATCGAGGATGAAAAACGCGTCCTGGACGAGTTTGCGCGCCGCCTGGGCGACTGCAAGTTCGTCTTCTAAGCCCGCCTCATTTTCTCCGTTTTCACGCACAAGGAGCCGGTTTCCCGATGCACGCGTTCCGTTTCGACGACCTCGCCTCGACCGGACCCGGCTCTTTTTTCCGCCTCGATCCGAGGGAGGAATCCCACCTTTTCCGCATTCTCCGGGCGCGTCCTGGCGAAACGGTCGCGGTCATGGACGGACACGGCATGCTCGGCTCGGCAGTCGTCGAACAGGATCGTCAACTGAGGCTGGAATCCAAACGCACCGTACCGCCGCCTGCGCGGCGTCTGCATCTCTACTTCGCCCCGCCGAAGAAGCAGAAACTCGACGCGCTCCTGAAACAGGCTGTCGAGCTGGGCGTGTACGAGCTTGTGCCGGTCCTCTGCGAACGGTCCGTCGTCCAACCGGGCGAAAACTCGGTCGCGGGGCGCTGGATGGACCTTCTCTTCGAAGCCTGCAAGCAGTCGGGCAACCCGTTTCTCCCCGAAGTCGCAAACCCGATGCCGTTCGCGGCGGCGCTCGCTCGCGCCCGCGAGACCTGCGGCGCGCTGGTCGTCGGGTCCAACCGGACGGGCGTCTTCCCCGAACTCGGCGCGGCCTCCGACGTCGCGTTTTTCGTCGGGCCAGAGGGCGGGTTCACAGATGTGGAGATGGAAGCGATGTTCGCCGCCGGGGCGGTCCCGCTCAAGATCGGGGACTGGACGCTCCGCGTGGAGACCGCCGCGGTCGCAGGACTCGGCGTGCTGAACGTCCTCATGAACCGGGAGGGAGGACAAGTCCTCCACTGACGCAGTGCCTTGCTTCGCAACGGCACAAAAGGGGGCATAGCATCCGCTGCGGCAGATCCGGCACCTTCATTGCTTGAGGGGACGCAGAATGATTTCCGTGATCTCGGACGGCACGCCGAGCCGGAACATGAACCCGTTCCAGAGACCCGCGCCGTTGCTCACGTACAGCGTCATGCCGTCCACCTGATACACCCCGGAGACAAATCCCTTGTTCGCGATCTTCACCAGCAGCGCAGGCAGTCCGGCGATCATGCCGCCGTGGGTGTGCCCGGAGAGCTGAAGCGAAATCCCTCCATGTTCGGCATATTCGCGCGCGAAACGGGGCTGATGCGACAGCAGGACGACCGGGGCGCCTTCGGGGACGCCCGCGAGCGCCTTGTCCAGATCCGGCTCCTCCCGTCCGGCATGCCATTTGCTTCTCTTGGTTTCGTCCGGGACGCCCGCGATCACGAGCTGCGCGCCGCCCCTTTCGATCACGACGTGGCGGTTGAGGAGCGTTTCGATGCCGACCGAATCGAGGAACTCGATCCACTCGTCGAAACCTCGGAAATATTCGTGGTTGCCAGGCGAGGAGTAGACACCGTAAAGCGCATGCAGGTCGCCGAGCTGGTGCATGTTCGGCCGGATCTCGTCCGGCTTCAGGTCGCCCAGGTCGCCGCCGAGCAGGACCAGATCGGGATACACGGCGTTGGCACGGCAGACGACCGTCCAGAGATAAAGCTTCGAGCTGGCCTTGCTGATATGGGTGTCGGTGATGTAGACGATCTTGAAACCGTCGAACGCGTCCGGCAGGCCGGGGATCGCGATCTCCACGGGTTTGACTTTCGGCGGCGTGACGGCGCAGTATTCCCCCCATGCCGCCAGCAGTCCGGACAGGATCAGGATGGCCGTGATGCTGTGCTTCAGCATCTTCACCGGGACACGGCGTTTTTTAAGGTGCAGCACAAGCAGGGTCATGTCCCGCAGGAAGAAGAACGGCGTGGAAAAGATGAGCGTGCCGGAACACCAGGCGGCGATCAGGAGCGCGAACCGCGGCAGGATCCCGGCGAAAAGGACGATCTGGACCGCGATCATAAGGAAGAACAGACCAAGAGCGATAATCGGACGGTATTTTCTGTTGACGGGCAATGACAGCCCGATGCTGCACGGCGCATAGGCAACGGCGAGAAGAAGCAAAGTGATCCAGATCATGGGCAGGCTCCGAAGGATTGAATAGAAACGGTCGAAATGAGCCGGAAAACGGAAATTTCTTTAATTTAATCGCCTTTTCCCTTTTTTCAAGGTTTGATTTTTCGGTTTTTTATAGTATATTGTTGGAAAAAACGTTTTCCGATTATCCCGCATGACCAGAACCACGAGGTGCGATATGAAATTGTTTACCGCAGTCGCCGCCATTTTGTGCGCCGGAGCCGCCGCATTCGCCGCGGATTCCCCCGACGTAAAGGAATTCACGTTCTCCAACGACGTGAAAGTGTACGCCATCCGCGACAAGGCCACGACGATGAAGGCATCCCTCTTCAGCGACTACACCAAGACCTCCTCCCTCAAGAAGGACAAGCTGAAGCCGGAGTACCCGGCGTCCGTCAACTGCTTCGTGATGCGCTACAACTTCAAGACCTACCTCATCGACGCCGGCAACTTCGATCCGAAGGGCTCCCTCGTCACCAAGCTCGCATCCATCAACATCCGCCCGAAGGGGATCGACTATATCCTGCTCACCCATCTGCACCCGGACCACGTCGGCGGCCTCGTCGACAAGGACGGCAAGGCGGTCTTCCCGAACGCGAAAGTCTATCTGTCCTATGAAGAGTGGAAGCACTGGAGCCCGATCATCGCGAAACAGAAGCCGACCGAGCTCCTCCGCCAGTTCAAGGACGCCTACGACGGACGCATCCAGACCCTGCAGTTCGGCGAACCCGTCGTGCCCGGCCTGTACGCCGTCAAGGCAGTCGGGCACACCCCCGGCCACTGCTTCTATCGCCAGGGCAAGCTCCGGTTCGTGGGCGACGTGGTCCACGCGGTCGACCTCCAGATCGAACATCCCGAATACTGCGCGTCGTTCGATGCCGACCAGAAACAGGCATACCAGACCCGCGTGTCGTTCCTGGAGACCATGAGCAAGGAAGGCAGCATCGTCTTCGGCGCGCACATCCCGTTCCCCGGCATCGGCTACATCATGAAGGAAGAGAAAGGCTACAAGTTCGATCCGTACCAGGCAAAGAAGTGATCCGCCATCCGGGAAAGACATGGAAACAGGCTGAAACCGCCGTTTTTTCCGGGAAAGAACGGTTTTTTTCCGTTTTTTTGGCGATTTGCTATTTGCATTTCTCAAGAAATCCGGTATAATATATAATGCGCGAAATTTCCCCCCTGCGGGAAATGCGCCCCGAATCCGAAAACAATCAACATAACATACCAAAAACGTTTTAATCGAAAGGTTAGCCCAAATGAAACAATGCAAACACGCATTTACCCTGATTGAGCTGCTGGTCGTCATCTGCATCATCGCGATCCTGGCGTCCATGCTTCTGCCCGCCCTGCAGAGCGCGCGCGACAGCGCCAGCACCGCGACCTGCGTCAGCAACCTCGGGCAGATGTCCAAGGCATATCAGATGTACGCCACCAACTTCAACGACTTCATGCCCGCGCTCACGTCTCCGCAGTCCGGCTCCAGCTGCGGCTGGGAATACGCCCTGATCGACGCCCTCGGACAGGACAGAAACAGATCCCCGTTCAAGAACTCCTTCTTCTGCGACGCCGACGGATCCAACGATTCAGCGTCCGCGGGCGGCAACAAGAAGTCCTACAGCCTCAACAACCTCCAGGAAGCCATCCATCCCCGCATCCCGTTCACGCTGAACGCGCAGGGCAAGGATGCCACCGACGGCGCCAACAAGGGCTACATCAGCGGCAACAAGACCACCTCCGTCTACACCGCCTCCTCCCTGATCATCATCGGTGAAAACGTCTCCGAAAGCAACACCATCGGCAACGCCTCCTTCTCCACCTCCAGCATTAACAGCCCCGGCTCCGCCAGCGCCGTTCACCAGCAGGTCGCCATCTACAAGCGCCTCACCTCCCACAGCACGGCCGGCAACCTCTACCTCGACGGCCACGTGAAGCACGTGAAGCCGCAGCAGACCTTCCCGACCAAGGACGGACAGACCGTCGGCAGTTTCAACATCTCCAAGAAGACTTCCTACAGCAACTCCGGCCCGACCGGCGGCGCCACGGAAGGCTGGGGCGACTGGTCCGACTGCCCGAAGCGCAAAGTCGGCGACAAGAGCTGCACCGGCGACTCCACCTGCCACAAGAAGAACTGATCTTCCCCCTCTTTTGTGCTCGACGGGACTCCGCGAATCGCGGGGTCCCTTTTTTGTACATGGACCAGGCGGCCTTCCGGTTTCTTCCGGGGCCGCTTTTTCATTCGGGACAAACAATTTAAAAAAACGGAATAAACACTTGACTTTCCGTTTTCGCATGATATAGTATCGCAAATAAAGGATCAGGGGCGGCATGAAGCCGCTTTCGGGGATGCAGAAGCATTCCGCCCCCGGGTCCTGCACGCAACAACTGCACAAAACGCCTCATGACGAGGCAACGTTTCCCCGAAAGGAACAAGGAGGCCAACATGGCATGTTTCACCGCCCCTCTCGCCGCCGCAATCGCAGCCGGAGTCGCCCGCCGCACAGTCGCGCACAAGGAATCGTCCGAAACCATCAGCTGGGCCACGAAGCTGGGCTGGCTTGAAAAGCTTTCCTTCGGCGGATGCGCCCTGCTCGCATTCGAACACATCTGGCACGGAGAGATCATCTTCCAGTTCCCGTTCCTGACCGGCGTCCGCGACGGAAACGCTGCCGAAGTCATGCGCGAGATCGCGACGGTCGGCGGCGCCATGACGGCGCTGATCCTCGCCGTCTGGATCGGCATGCTGATCGTCAGCTCCGCCATCGTCAGGCGCAAGCCCGCTGCAATTCAGGGATAACACTTCGTTCGTCGACCCCCGATTTTCAACCGAACACAAGTTGAGGTTATTGATATGAATCGAAGAGAGTTTATCAAAGAGACCGCCGCGCTCACCGCGCTCGCCGCGATGTCCCGCCTCGCCGCGCAGACCGGCGTCGCTCAGCCCGACGCGAAATCGTCCGAGCCCGCGAAAGACGCTTCGAAGAAGGTCACGCGCCGCAAATACAAGAAGACCGACCTCACGGTCCCGCTCCTCGGATACGGCATGATGCGCCTTCCCCAGAAGAACGGCAAGATCGACCGCGAGGAAGCGCAGAAGCTCGTCGACACTGCCATGGCCGCCGGGCTGAACTATTTCGACACCGCCCAGCCGTACCACAACGGCGAAAGCCAGCAGTTCCTCGGCGAGGCGATGAAGAAGTACGACCGCAAATCCTACATGATCGCGACCAAGCTCCCGCTCTGGTCGCTCCGCTCCGCAGCCGAGGCGGAGGCCACGTTCAAGGGCCAGCTCGAAGCCTGCAAGACCGACTATTTCGACTTCTACCTGATGCACGCGTTCAACGCGAACAGCTTCCGCAATTTCGAGAATCTCAAGCTCTACGATTATTTCAAGAAGCAGAAAGAGGAAGGAAAGATCAAGCTCCTCGGCTTCTCCTTCCACGACAACCCGGATGCGCTTGAGACCATCGTGAACGCGCACGAATGGGATTTCTGCCAGATCCAGCTCAACTTCGTCGACTGGGATGCACAGAACGCCAAGCGCATGTACGAGTTCCTGACCTCGAAGGACATCCCCGTCATCATCATGGAGCCGCTCCAGGGCGGACGTCTCGCCAACCTCACTCCCGCGGCCCTCGAGATCCTCAAGAAGGCCGATCCGAAGGCTTCCGCGGCGAAATGGGCGTTCCGTTATGCCGCCTCGCTCCCGAACGTCCTCACGGTCCTCAGCGGCATGACCACGATGGATGTGCTGAAGGAAAACATCGAGACCTTCACCGACTTCAAGCCGCTCACCGACGACGAGCGCAAGGTCCTCGACGAGGCGCGCGACGTGTATCTCGGCGTCTCCAAGAGCCGCGTCCCCTGCACGACCTGCAGATACTGCGTCAATGAATGCCCGGTCAAGATCGAGATCCCCGCGGTCTTCACGGCGTGGAACGACTTCTGCGAAAAGAAGGACGAGGCCGCGTTCAAGGAAGCCTACAATAAGCTTTCGGTCAAGGCGAGCGCCTGCATCGGATGCCGCCGCTGCGTCCGCAGATGCCCGCAGCAGATCGACATCCCGACCGAACTTACCAAGATCGCGCAGGCCGCGGGCGACAATGCCGGCGGAAACCGTCGCGGCGGTCGTCAGGGCGGTGCCGGTGGTCCCGGCGGCCAGCGTCCCGGCGGCGGCATGGGAGGCATGGGCGGCTTCGGCGGCGGCCAGCGTCCCGGCGGCGGCATGGGCGGTGGCATGGGCGGCTTCGGCGGCGGCCAGCGTCCCGGCGGCGGTCGCTGATCCGTCGATCAAAACTCGACATTCTCAAAACCATCGAACGGACTCGGGCTTCTCTGCCCGGGTCCGTTTTCTCTGCGCACAGGTTCTTTTTGCGTTTTTCATCAAAAGCATGCTTGATTTTGCGCCGGAACGACTGTATATTGATGCGAACACTATTTAATGAAACATAATCTTAAGCGGAAGGAAGACTGAAATGGCTCTGACACACGTGAACGTGCCACCGGAAAATCATGTGAAAGTACTCGACGGACAAGGCTGGGTCGGGCTGATCGACACGCTCGGCACCGAGACCACGATCGTGAACGCCGCCCGCGTTTCGTTCGGCAAGATCCGGCAGGAAATGGACGAGCGCGACGTGGCGCTGCTGCACTACCTGATCGAGAACCGTCACACGAGCCCGCTGGAACACATCGTCTTCACGTTCAGCGTGCATTGTCCGCTCTTCGTGCGCGGCCAGTGGCACCGCCATCGCACCTGGTCGTACAACGAGATTTCGCGGCGCTACACCGAGATCGACATGGAGTTCTACGTGCCGCCGAAACTCCGCAAGCAGGCCGAGAACAACCGCCAGGCGTCCGTCGCCTGCGAGGATTTCGACGACGCCGCGCTCCGCGAGGTCATCCGTGCCCAGAACGAACAGTCCCTGAAGACCTACGAATCCCTGCTCGCCGCCGGCGTTTGCCGCGAACAGGCGCGCGGCGTGCTCTCCCAGAACATGATGGTCACGTTCTGGGGCACGGTCGACCTGAGCAACCTGATCCATTTCCTGGAGTTGCGCGACAGCGAACACGCCCAGTGGGAGATCCGCGAATACGCGAAGGCGATCAAGAAGCTCATCAAGCCTGTGGTCCCGCACGTCGCCGAATACTACGAATCCAAGGGCGAAGTCTGGTGACGCCCGATCCGCGCGGGGCGGCTGAATGACCGAATATCTGGCGCATCTGGCCGGCGGGATCCTCCCCGCCATGCTCGCGGCGCTCGCCTTCGCGGCGGGATCCGCGGGGACCGGATACGGATTCCTGCGCGTCTGCGGCCTCGGACGCGGCATGATGCGCGGACTGACGCTGTGGCTGGTCTCGCTCGCCGCCGGATTCGCAGTCTGCGCGTTCTTCTGCGCCGCGGTCCTGATGAACCTCGGCACGGGGACGTTCCCGTGCGCGCTCTGCTTCTTCCCGGTCCTCGCCGGGATCGGATGCCTGATCCGTTTCAGGAAAGAGATTTTTCCCTCGTTTTCAGTTCAAAAACGGATGCCGTTCGCGGTCCTGATCGTCCTGATCCCCCTGCTCTTCCTGTCGATCGGCGCATTCCAGTATCCCGCGAGCTGGGACGAATGCGTGTACCAGCTCGCCGTGCCGCGGCGCTGGCTCGCGGACGGCCGCGTTCTGCTGTACCGCGACCTGCCGTATTCCGGGTTCCCGATGCTTCCTCAGTTCCTGTACGTGCCGATGATGAAATTCACCGGGCTGGCGGCGGTCAAGTTCCTTCTGTACGGCGGGGCGGCGTGCTTCTTCGCCTCGCTGGCGGTCCTGGCGTGCGGCGGCATCCGTCGCAACCTGACCGGAGCATGCGTTTTCGCAGGGTCGTTCCTGATCGCGCCGCTGACGGTGCACGTGATGATCTCCGGCTACGTCGAGCCGATGATGGGCTCGATCCTTGCCGCCGGGCTCCTGCTCGCAGACGCCGCGCTGAAAGCCCCCGGCAAACGCTCCGACTCGCCCGGATTCGCGGCCGCGTGCGGCATCCTTGCCGGAGCAATGGCGGCGTTCAAGCTGACGGGCGGATTCGCCGGCGCGGCGTTCCTGCTGTATGTCCTGCTGCGGAAACGGAGCGGACATCTGCGCTTCGCCCTGCTGTTCATTCTCGCGGGCACGCTCTTCACTCTGCTGTTCTACCAGCGCCCTTGGATTGCGACGGGCAATCCGTGTTATCCGTACCTCGGCGATATTTTCGGCGCGCCGGAGGCGATGACATCGTCGTTCCACCACGAACTCGGCACGGCGAAATTCGCCAATCGTTCCGTCGTGACGCTGATCCTGCTTCTGCCGGGACTCACGTTTCCCGCGCTTTCCCGGATGTTCGACGGGGTGTACGGGCTCCAGACGCTCCTGTGGGCGTTCCTGGTCCTGGCCGCGCTCTGGCGCCGCCCGAAACGCATTTATGCCGCGCTCCTGCCGCTGCTGTTCCTCTTCGGCTCCTGGCTGCTGACGTCGCCTCAGGCTCGCTTCCTGATCCCCGCGCTGGCGTTCCTCGCACTGATCGTGCGCGACGCCTTCCCGATCGTCCGCGGACGCGCCGGACGGATCGTCCTGTGGGCGGCTGTCGCGTTCTCCATGTTTTCCTTTCCGCCGTCCGTTTACGCTACCTACGGCACGAACCTGCGCGCGACGGCGTCGGGCGGGGACGGCAGGCGCGACCTCCTGTACGGGCGCACCGGGGACAGCATGCTGCCCGCCGTGTATCTCCTGAACGAACAGCTCGCGCACGGCGGAAAGTGCCTGCTGATCCTGGAGGAGCGCACGCTCTACTTCCCGCGCGGATGCGAGATCGGCACGCCGTTTTTCCAGGATAAATACTTCCCCGGCGGAAAGATACCGGACGCGGACGGCCTGCTGAAACTGCTGGACGACGGCGGGTTCGCCTGCCTGTACGTGCGGCCGCCGGACCGCAACCCGGATTATCTGCCGCAGGCCGCCGAACTCTGGGCGGACGACATGGCGGCATCTCTGGAGGCTCTGGTGAAACGCGGCAGCCTCGCGCGCGAAGCGATGCCCGGCGACGCGGAACTGTATACCCGGATCCGCCGCTGATCCTCTCGATTTTCCCTTTATTCGCCGTTCGTTACGTCGGACGGGAACTCTTCGCGCACTTGCAGGAACGCCCCAGGCCGACGGGATGCTTCGCGCCGACGTTGGTACGCTTTCCCCTCAGGCGGGCGCGGATTTCGTATACGTAGTAGACCAGCAGCATCACGCCGGTGATCGTCCAGGTGATGCCGGAGGCGAAGCACGCGCCGGTGTAGCCGAACCATTTCGCGAGGAAGAGCGCCGTGAAGATGCGGCTGACCGTCTCCATCGCGCCGCCGAGCAGTGGCACGAGCGAACACCCCATGCCCTGGAGCGTGTTGCGGAAGATCAGAATCATGCCGAGCGAGATGTACGCGGGCGCGACCGTGAAGATGTACTGGCGGCCCGCCTTCAGGATCTCCGGCGACGCCTCGATGTCCAGGAACATCTGGAGCAGCTGGGCGCTGAATACCATCATCAGGATCGCCCCGACCGCGGAAATGACCGCCGTGATCAGCCATCCGCTGCGCACGCCGACGAGGATGCGCCGGTAGTTGTTCGCGCCGCTGTTCTGCGCCGTGTACGCCGCCAGCGTCGTGCCGATGGCGAAGAACGGGATACAGATCAGGCCTTCGAGGCGGCCCGCGGCGGTCGTCGCCGCCACCGTGCCCGAGCCGAACTGGTTGAACGCGCTTTGCAGGATCACGCAGCCGAGCCCGGTCACAGAGAACTGGAGCGCCATCGGGACCGCCACGCGCAGATGCTCCCAGTAGAACCGCCAGTCGATGCGCCAGTCGGAACGGTCCACTGGCAGGAGCTCCGGGAATTTCTTCAGGATGATCCCGAGGCAGATCAGGCCGGAGATGAACTGGGAGAAGACGGTCGCGTACGCCGCGCCCGCCACGTCCAGGCCGAACTTGCAGACCAGCAGCAGGTCGAGCCCGGCGTTCAGGAACGACGAGAACACGATCACGTATAGCGGGCGTTTGCTGTCGCCCAGCGAACGCATCAGGAACGACATCAGCAAATAGAACGTCATGGACGGCGTGCCCGCCACGATGATCCGCAGATATTTCAGCGAATCTTCGATGATGTTGTCCGGCGTCTTCATCGCGACCAGGATCGGCCGCAGGAACGCCAGAAACACCAGCGTGACCGCCGCCACCAGCGCGGCACACAGCACGATCGACGCGCAGAACGAACGCCGCACGCCGGGCGCGTCCTTCGCGCCGAACCTCTGCCCCGTGATGATCGTGAACCCGGCGGGGAGCCCCCAGAAGAACCCGAGCAGCATGAAGATGACCGATCCGGCGTTGCCGACCGCGGCGAGCTTGTCAGGTCCGCACCAGCGCCCCACGATCATCAGGTCGACCATCGTGTACAGCTGGTTGCAGGCGTTTCCGATCGCCAGCGGGATCGAAAAGAGCAGAATGATTTTCAGGGGATTTCCCCTCGTAAGGTCTTTTGCCATGAATAGCCCCCTCGTATGTCTTTCGTAACAGGGCAAATAATAATATACTCTCATTTTCAATGTTTTTCAATCGAAAAAGCAAACATGTATGCAAAAGTCCGGGTACTGTGCCGCCATGTGACATGACGAATCCGCTTCTTTTTTCCGGCTTTTCCCGGATGCCGTCTTGAAAAAAACGCCGGATGATGGTATAGTACGGGACGGTGCGAAAACCTTGTCTTTTTTCCGCCGCACGAACACCAGCAACACCGGAATACCATGAACGACTCCTCCTTCCTGATCCTCTTCATCGCGCTGACCGCATTGATGGCGGTATTCCCGTTCCTGCTCCGCAAATACCATATCCCGAACGTGATCGCCCTGCTGGTGGTGGGCATGCTCATCGGCTCGAACGGCCTGCTCGGGTTCGACCTGGTCGCGGTGCTGTCGCGGTGGCTGAGTTTCCTCGGCACGCCGGGCGAAGAGGCGCAGACGGCGGCGAACACGGCGCAGCAGTTCAACACCTTCGTGGATTCGCTCGGTTCGCTCGGGTTGATGTTCCTGATGGCGCTCGCCGGGATGGAGGCGGATTTCCGTCTGATCCGGTCCGCGCGCAAGGCCGTGGCCATGCTGAGCATCCTGACGTTCTTCATCCCCGCCGTAACGGGCTATATGATCTACTGGCATTTCTGCCCGGACGAACTCGCGGGCAAGGTGCTGTACGCCTCGCTGTTCGCCTCGCACTCGGTCGGCATCGTGTTCCCGGTCATCCGCGAGCTGAAGCTCTCGCACACGCGGTTCGGCGCGGCGGTCCTGATCTCGACGGTCATCACGGACATCGCCTCGATCATCCTGCTGGCTGTCAGCGTGCAGCTCTTCCGCCAGTCGCAGAATATCTCGCACATGGTCGGACGCGGCACGCTGTCGATCTTCGACCACATGGACACGCATCTGCTGGGGAACAGCTTCCTGCCGGTCTTCCTGCTGATCGTGCTGGTATACCTGGGGACGATGATCTTCATCACGAACTGCTTCGGACGCTGGGTGCTGTCGCACTTCAAGCTCAGCGACGACATCGTAATCACGCTCCTGCTGCTCATGATCCTCGTCACGGTCATCGTCGGCGAGCTCTTCGGCATCAACCTGGTGGTCGGCGCGTTCATCGCGGGCCTGGGGCTGGCGCGCGTTGTGCGCGAACGCGACCAGCTGCTGTTCAAGCGTTTCGAGAGCATCGGCTACGGGTTCCTGATCCCGTTCCTCTTCATCTCCATCGGCATGAAGACCGATTTCAGCGCGTTTTTCCAGATGGGCAACATCGTGATCGTGCTCCTGACCATCGTCGGGCTCATCGTCAGCAAGGTCGGCAGCGGATTCGCCGCCATGAAGCTCTCCGGCTACAGCCACAAGGCAAGCCTCGCCGCTGGGCTCATGACCGTGCCCCAGCTCTCCGCCACGCTCGCCGCGGCGGCCATCGGCAAGGACACGGGCATCCTCGACGACCGGTTCTTCAACGCCATCATCATCCTCTCCATCATCACCACGCTCCCGATCCCGTCGCTGGTACGCGCCGTGCTGAACTACAAACGGAACGAGTTCGTCGAGCTGAGCGACTTCCAGGTGCCGAACGTCGTGAAGGACGACGAGCTGCTGTAACGCCGCGGGCCGCTTCCGCCGCCGTTTCCCCGTCTCTTCCGTCCCCGTCAAAACCGCCGGAACGCCGAAGAAAAGTGTCATTTTGTGTCAAAGACGGTTTGACATCCGGGGAAAGACGTGCTATTATTAGAGGATGAAAAAATACAGCCGCATCTGAAAGGGGTGTCGCACGGGTATTCTGTCCCTGCGGAACCCCGCGCGTTTCGAGCTCGCGGCCGTTGCTTTCGAAAACAATTCAAACTCACATAAGGAGCACAAAACCAAATGAAGATCACCAACCCCGCGCAGATCCGCAACTTCGTCGTCGCCGGTCACAACGGCTGCGGCAAAACCACGCTTTGCGACCTCATGCTGTTCAAGGCCGGCGCCGTTGACCGCCTCGGTTCCGTCGACGCCAAGACCAGCGTTTCCGACTTCACCCCCGACGAGCAGGACAAGCGTTCCAGCATCTACGCCTCGTTCATGCACTGCGACTGGAAGGATCACAAGCTCTTCCTGACCGACACTCCCGGCTACGGCGAGTTCGTCGGCGAAGTCATTTCCTCGTTCCGTTCCTGCGGTTTCGCCGTGATCGTCCTCGACGGCGTCGACGGCATCCAGATCGGCTCCACCCGCGCCTGGGCTTTCTCCCGCGACTTCCTGCTCCCGCGCATGTTCTTCGTGAACCGCCTCGACCGCGAACGCGCCAGCTTCGACACCATCCTGGAGCACCTCCAGGAAGCCTACGGCAAGACCGTCTGCGTCCCGATGACCCTCCCAGTCGGCAAGGAAGGCAGCTTCTCCAAGGTCATCAGCGTGCTCGACACGCCGGACAGCGAGATCCCCGCCGACATGAAGGACGCCGTGGAAGAATACCGCACCATGCTGAAGGACGCCGCCGCGGAATCCGATGAAGCGCTCATGGAACGCTACCTCGAAGGCGAAGAGCTCACCGCGGAAGAGATCGCCAAGGGCCTCCACAAGGCCATCTTCTCCGGCAGCCTCGTCCCCGTGTTCGCCGGCTCCACCGCCAAGGACATCGGCGTC
>JBGUKB010000003.1:0-11506 GCA_045114235.1 Victivallales bacterium | reverse complement strand
GGATTCGGCGACGGCGGCGACCGGGCTCTCTTCATCCGCAAGCTGAAGGTCCTGCCGAAATGATCCGCCGCGCCTGAAAGCGTTTTTCTCCACCGTTTCATCACACACCGCCGCTTCCGTTTCCGCAACGGGCGGCGTTTTTTCCTCTTCATTTCCGCTCCTTTTCCGCCGCTTTTCATAAAAAACGCATTTAATCTATGAAAAAATACAAATAGTGCATTGATTTTCTCACGGGTGTACTGTATAGTTTAAACGAAAAAATGTAGTTTTCCGCCTGTTTTCGGGCTTGCGCAAGCTTGGGACGGGCGGTCAGAACCGCATGTGATTCCGAACCTAAAGCTCAAGGAGCAAGTTCATGAAAAAACAAACAGCAGCTTCCCCCTCGAAGAAGAACGAAACCCGCGTCATCGAATCCGACCTTTCGCAGCTCAAAGGACCGCGTTCCATGGTCTGGAGCGACTGCGTCGGCGCCGGCCGCATCGGCGAAGGCCTCCGCGAGTCCTGGCGCAAACAGCTGGAACACTGCCACAAGGAGTTCGGATTCCGTTACCTCCGGGCGCACGGCCTGCTCCACGACGAAATGCGCGTGTACACCGAGGACAAGAAAGGCAACCCCGTCTACAACTTCATGTACATCGACGACGTGTACGATTTCCTGCTCTCCATCGGCATGAAGCCGTTCGTCGAACTCGGATTCATGCCCGAAAAGCTCGCATCCGACAAGTTCAAAGATGAACGCGCCGATTTCAACGAAGACACCGTCTTCTGGTGGAAGGCCAACGTGACCCCGCCGAAGAAATACGAGAAGTGGGATGCCCTCATCAGGACGCTCGTCCAGCACTGGACCGACCGCTACGGCGCGGACGAGGTCAAGACCTGGCGCTTCGAGGTCTGGAACGAGCCGAACCTCAACATCTTCTGGCGTCTCGCCGAAAAGGACCGTCTCCCCGAATACCTCAAGCTCTACGAACACACCGCCAAGGCCGTGAAGTCCGTCAACAAGGACTACCCCGTCGGCGGCCCCTCCGGCGCGGGCCCGGTCTTCATCGAGGAGCTGATCGACTACTGCAACAAGAAGAAACTCCCGCTCGACTTCATCACCTACCACACCTACGGCCTCGGCGACGGCCCCAGCGGCCTTGACCAGTACGGCAACCGCAAGCTCTTCCTGCATCCCAGCCTCCACTATGTCTGCGACAGCGCGAACCAGCCGCTTCCGGCCATCGCGAAGAAGGGCAAAAAGAAACTCCCGGTCTACATCACCGAGTGGAACTCCTCCTATTCGCCCGTCGACCCCGTGCACGATTCCTTCTTTGCCGGTCCGTTCATCCTGGAACAGCTCCGCAACACCGAGGCGCTGGACTCCATGAGCTTCTGGACGTTCACCGACATCTTCGAGGAAAACGGCCCCGCGCCGCGTCCGTTCCACGGCGGGTTCGGCCTCATGTCCTACCAGGGCATCCCGAAGGCCGCCTACTGGGCGTACAAGTACCTCTCCCTCCTCGGAAGCACCGAGGTCGTCTCCTCCGACAAGTCCTCCTATGTCTGCCGCGACGAAAAAGGCGGCGTGCAGATCCTCTTCTGGGATCTTTCCCACCCCACGGACGGCGGCAAGGTCAGCAATCAGGATTTCTTCTTCAAGACCGTTCCCGCGACCGACAAGGGCCAGGCGTCCGTCGTGCTGCACAACCTCCCCGCCGGCGAATACGACATCAAAGTCCACATGATCGGCTTCCAGCAGAACGACCCGTACACGCTGTGGCTGAACGCCGGCGCTCCGTCCGACCTCACCCGCGAGGACGTCGAGGAACTGAAGAAGAACTCCGCCATGGAACCGGTGTTCCAGACCGCCATGAAGGTCCAGGACAAGGTCACGCTCACGATGCCGGTCCAGGCGAACAGCGTGTATTTCATCAGCCTCGTGCCGATCAAGCTTGATCCGGTGAAGCCTGCTCCTGCGAAGACGGCGGAAGTCAAGAAGGCTGAGGCGAAGCCCGCTCCTGCGAAGAAGGCGGAAACCAAACCCGTGGAAAAAGCTCCGGCAAAGAAAGCGGAACCTAAGAAGGCTGAGGTCAAACCTGCTGCCAAACCCGCCCCCGCAAAGAAGGCGGAAGCCAAGCCTGTTGCGAAGCCCGCTTCTGCGAAGAAGGCGGAAGTCAGGCCCGCTGCCAAACCTGTGCCTGCGAAGAAGGCGGCTCCTGCTCCGGCAAAGAAGGCTCCCCCGGTGAAGCCTGCCGCTAAGCCTGCTCCGGCGAAGAAGTCTGCCCCGGCGAAAGCTCCCGCCAAGCCCGCGGTGAAAGCTCCGGTGAAAAAGGCGGCTCCCGCCCCGGCAAAGAAATCCGCTCCGGTGAAAGCTCCTGCGAAGAAGGTGGCTCCCGCTCCGGCAAAGAAATCCGCTCCGGTGAAACCTGCCGCCAAGCCTGCTCCGGCAAAGAAGGCTGCCCCGGTGAAGGCTCCGGCAAAGAAGGCTGCTCCCGCTCCGGCAAAGAAAGCTCCGGCTAAGCCCGTGGCGAAAGCTCCGGCAAAGAAGGCTGCCCCGGCGAAAGCTCCCGCCAAGCCCGCGGTGAAAGCTCCGGTGAAAAAGGCGGCTCCCGCCCCGGCAAAGAAGGCTGCCGCCAAGCCCGCGGCGAAAGCTCCGGTGAAAAAGGCTGCCCCGGTGAAGGCTGCCGCGAAGTCCGCTCCGGCGAAGAAGTCCGCCCCGGCGAAACCGGCGAAGAAAGCCAAAAAGTAAGCGGAACGTTACACAACTGACCACCCGCCCGGCATCGGAATCGTATGATTCCCTTGCCGGGCGAATTGTTTTTCTTCCGAAGTGTCCGGGTCGGCAAATTTAAATTATTCTCGAAAATATGTACACGGAATACAAAAAAGTTCATGTTTATTGATAAAAAGTCTATGCTATCTGCCATAATTCCCATTTACATTTTGATTTGATGTGCTATAGTAATAGAGTTAGATCAGCCTCAACCGGAGACTGTGTTTGCAATTTCAACCGGACCGTTTTTTCCTTTTTACGGTCCTATAAGGAGTTATACAAATGGAATTCAATCAGTACTGCGTCACCCGCCGTTCAATGCCCTTCTGGTGCGTTGGCAATCCGCTGTCCGACCCGTTCGGAGGCTCCGTCCTCGACAAGATCAGCTCGATCGAAGTCGCCAAAATCCTCGCCTGGGCTGCCGGTGAAGGCCTCATCGAAGCCACCAGCGCGCACGACGACGACCTCGTTCCGTGGGACCCCGCGAACCCGGACGACGACCTGGATCCGAACAGCGAAACCAGCAAGATCCTCCGTGAGATCAAGTCGATCCTCGACGGCGCCGGCATCAAGTTCAACACGATGACCTGCAGCCTCCACGGCAACAAGATCTTCCGCGACGGCGGCCTCTGCAATCCTGATCCCGAACTCCGCAAGCTCGCCGCGAAGAAGGTCGAACGCACCCTCCGCATCGGTGCGTTCCTCGGCGCCGACTACTACACCTACTGGGTCGCCCGCGACGGTTTCGAAGTCCCCGCGATCACGAAGTGGGACGAAGTCTACACCTGGCTGGCCGACGGCCTCAACCACGTGACCGACTACATCGACGAAAAGGGCCTGAAGAACTACAAGGGGGCCACGGTCGAGCCGAAGCCGAACGAGCCCCGCGGCCAGATGTTCCTCCCCACCAGCGGCCACGCCGTCGGTTTCATCTACGGCAAGCTCAAAAAGCCGGATTTCTGGGGCGTCAACCCCGAACTGCTCCAGCATGAGAGCATGGCGCTGCTGAACTCCGTCATGACGGTCAGCTACCTCTGCAGCATGAACAAGCTCAAATTCCTGCATTTCGGCTGCCAGATCAAGGCGCAGTTCGACAATGACTTCCCGCCGCTGATCGGACCGGAAGGGCTCAAGGAAACCGTCTTCATGTTCAACGCGCTCCAGCAGATCGGCTGGAAGGGCATCGTGGAGTTCGACTGCCACATGCTCCGCGCCGAAGGCGACCTCAAGGACCAGATCGGTTGCCGCAAGGAGTTCATCAAGAACTGCATCCGCGCTCTCTCCATCGCCATTACGCTCGCCGCCCGCATCAAGCCTGGCAAGCCCACGTCCCAGAGCGCCGGCGACCTCGACAGCATCATGCAGATGTGCGGCCTCGACAACGTTCAGGTCAAGCGCTAACGGAACCCGGAGGAATTGCAATGGTCATGATGCCGGCGGCGTCATGACCGTAGTACCATTGAGGAGTCATCAATGAGAAACATATATCCATTCGGAAAAGCCCCGTTTGTCATTTTGATCATTGCAATCATCTCCGGTGTTGTGTTCGGCGTGATGAGACTGCGTGAAAACGAGAGCAGACCCGACCTGATCCTGGCCATTCAGGCCGAAATCCATGTCAAGCCCTATACGAAGGCCATTGCCCAGTTCAACAAGGAAAATTTCGTCATCGACGAAAAGACCGGCGAGCGCCGCAATGCCCGCGTCGTTCTGCAGCGCGTGCAGAAGGAAGTCCTGATGAGCCGCCTCCAGTCCGCCATGCAGACCGGATGCGACGTTCCGGACGTGGTCGAGATCCTCGAAGGCACCATCGGCTACTTCACGCGCGGCCCGCTCGAAAACGTCGGCTTCGTCGATCTGACCGAACGCCTGCGCGAAGACGGCCTCCTGGATCCCAAAAACATGGTCCAGACCCGTTATCCGCTCTGGTCCAGCCGCGAACACATCTTCGCGCTCCCCCACGACGTCCATCCGTCCTGCCTCTGCTACCGCGTCGACCTGATCAAGGAACTTGGCATCGACGTGACGAAGCTGAAGACGTGGGACGACTTCGTGAAGGAAGGCCAGCGCATCACCATCCCGCAGAAGCGGTACATGATCGACATGGCCGATGACAGCATGATCAGCCTCATCATCCTGCTGTCCCAGCACGGGTTCGACCTCTTCGACGCCTACGGCAACGTCGCGTTCGACAAGCCCGGCGTCGCCGACGTCGTCGCCTGGTTCGTCAAACAGACAAGCGGCAAGACGCGCATCGCGTTCCCCGCCGGCGACGGCCAGAACTTCTACCAGGCCATGAACGAAGGCCTCGACCTGTTCTTCTTCACCCCCGACTGGCGCACCGCCCAGTTCATGCTGGACAATCCGCGCCAGAAAGGCAATCTGGCCCTGATGCCGATGCCTGTCTGGGCGGACGAAAACGGCAACCAGCTGCCCGGTACCTATCAGACCGGTACATGGGGTGGCACCGGCCTCGCCATCACCAAGAACTGCAAGAACCAGGAGCTCGCCTGGAAGTTCGCGAAGTACCTCTATACGAAGACCGAGGACCTCGGCGAGCGCTTCCTGCTCACGAACATCGTTCCGCCGATCAAGGCGTCCTGGGAACTCCCCGAGTTCAAGCAGAAGAGCGATTTCTACAAGCACATGTTCCATGATTCGGCGACCGGCGAACTCGTGGCGGAATATGTTTCCATCGGCGAGATGTACGCCTCCCAGGCCGACGGCACTCCGCCGCGCTATGTCACGGCTTACACCACCCAGGCCGAAACGCAGCTGCTCAACGTCTATTATGCCGCCCGCGAGTATTATAACAGCGCGGAATATGAAAAGAACGGCGACAAAGGCCTGATGGAGCTGATCGAGAAAAAGCTCAAGGAAAATGCCGACTATGTCCGCACCCTCGTGGCGCGCAACGTCTTCCTGACCCGCGACGCCGAAAAGGCCGCGGCCAAGGCCGGTTCCGAAACCAAGAGTGAACAGGAGCAATAACAGAAATGTCTGCCAACATCAAAAAATCGAAAGGCGGTCCCGACCGCCATCCCCTGGCGCCATGGATGTTCCTTGCGCCCTACCTCGTTTATGCGGCCGTCTTCTTCGCCTATCCGCTGCTCTACGCAGGCTGGCTGGCGTTCCACCAGACCGACGGCCCGCAGGCGTCCGTCTTCGTCGGACTCGGCAACTTCAAGTTCGTCTTCACCGATCCGATGTTCTACAAGGCGCTGAGCAACACCACCATCTATGCCATCGCCTCCATCTGCATCCAGCTGCCGATCTCCCTCGGGCTCGCCATGCTGCTGAACAACAGCAACAGCCGCATGAAGGGCGCGTTCCGCCTGATGATCTTCAGCCCGAACCTCGTCGGACAGATCTTCGTCGGCGTGATGTTCGCCGTGATCTTCACTCCGCACTACGGCCTCTTCAACAAAGGTCTCGACGCCCTTATCGGCTGGGGCCTCGAAGAGCAGTGGCTGCAGAATCCCGACCTCCTGCTTCCCGCCCTCATCATCATCTCCCTGTGGATGTACGTGGGCTACAATATGATCTACTTCCTCGCCGGCCTCCAGTCGGTCGACAAGCAGCTGATCGAGGCGGCGCAGATCGATGGCGCGAACGGATGGCAGACCTTCCTGCACATCACGCTTCCCCAGATCAAGCCGATCGCGATCTTCGTGGTCATCATGAGTACGATCGGGTCCTACCAGCTCTTTGAACTCCCGTTCGCCTTGATGAAAGGCCAGGGGTTCGGCCCGGATAACTCCGCGCTGACCATCGTCGGTTACCTTTACGACTGGGGCTTCAACGTGGGTGACCTGGGAACCGCGGCCGCCATCGGCTGGGTCCTCGCTGTCATCATCTTCACCATCAGTATTTTCCAAATCAAAGTCACGCGTGCATACGACGTGGACTGACGGAATAGGAGACACATACAAATGCATACTGTACATTGGGTATTGATCGCCGCGGCCGTCATTTACGTCGCACTTCGCCTGATCCCGGGCAAGGGCTGGAAGATTGCCCCCGCCTATCTCCGCGTCGTCCTGCTCTGCATGGCCGCCTTCCTTACGCTGACGCCGTTCATCTGGCTGATCTGCAGCGCGTTCAAGGACAAGACGATCATGATGCAGTACACGTTCCTGCCGCCGGTGGCCAACTGGTTCGACGGGTCGCTGAACCTTGACAACTTCCGCCGCCTGTTCCTGGACGTCTACAATTCCCCGCAGGGGCCTGTCTATTTCTGGCAGTACATCGTGAACTCGATCTTCCTGTCCTGCACCATCACCTCCATCAACATCTTCCTTTCGTCGATGGCGGGTTATGCGCTCGCGAAGTACAAGTTCAAAGGCAGAAACATCATCGCCTTCTTCATGATCGGCTCCATGATGTTCCCCGCCATGCTCTTCCTGGCGCCTCTCTTCGAGATGATCTACAAGTTCGGCTGGATGGACTCCTATCTCGCCCTGATCATCCCCGGCGCCATCACCGTGTTCGGCATCTTCCTGTTCCGCCAGGCCATGGTCGGCGTGCCGACCAGCCTGCTGGAATCCGCCCGCGTTGACGGCGCCAGCGAGTTCCGCATCTACTGGGAGATCACGCTTCCGCTCGTGCGCCCCGTGACGGCCGCCTACTGCCTCATCACGTTCCTCGCCACGTGGAACAACTTCCTCCAGCCGCAGATCTTCGTGCAGACGCAGTCGAAGCTGCCGCTGCCGGTCGTGCTGAACCAGTACATCGGCCTGTACGTGCAGGAATACGGCATCTTCCTCGCCGGCACGCTGCTCGCCATCATCCCGCCCGCCATTCTCTTCTTCATCCTGCAGAAGGAATTCGTGGCCGGCCTGACCAGCGGCGCGACGAAGGGCTGATCCCCCTCGTTTTTGCACGCAAACGCAATTCGGACGCACCGGAAATCCGGTGCGTCCTTTTTCATGGACACGAGTTCAGGATTTCATGGGCGTATGATTGCCCATGCCGAACGCCTCGCGGCTGGCGTCGATGTCCTCCCTGATCTGGCGGAACTCGAATTCGTGTTCCTCCTCGTCTTCTAGGATTTCGAGGATGATGCGGCTGGTCACGGGGTCGCGGTCCCCGATCGTCTTCAGAATCCGGTTGTAGACCGCGATCGCGCAGCGTTCGGACGCGATGGACTGGCACATGATCCGGTAGCCGCACGGGTCGGACGGAGCCACGAACGCGCAGTTGCAGTTCTCGATGATCTCCTGAGGTGAGATCGGGATCTCGCCGCAGAGCGTCTGAATGCGGTCCGCGAGCATCCGGGCGTGCTCCAGTTCCTCGTTGGCGTGCTCCATCAGTTCGCAGGCCATTTCCGGGCGCATGATGCCCGTTACGACCTGGGCCGCCGTCCAGTACTGCATGAACGCGAGCCATTCGTCGCAGTAGGCGCGTCGCAGATGATGCACGATCTCCTCGCAGGTCTTCTGGTCCAGCCCCATTCCCTTGCAGTTGCACGCGGAATCGGTACAGATTTGTTTTTCATTGGTGTTCATCGTTACCCCCTTTGTTTTTGGATGAATTCCCGGCTTCGGTTCGTGAATATCCCGTGCCGGAGTATCACGATACACCGTCCCGCCGGATTATTCAAGCCGTTCCGCCGGGAAAAAAGCCGCAAAATGAGCTCAAAAACGTCCGGTGCGAAAAGATAACCGCCTCAAAAATGAATCGCGGATACGCAATCTGTTTTGAGGTGGAGACGAGGAAAAATGAGGCGCGGGTGCCGGATTACTTCTTGTAATCCTTGTAGGTCTTGCCGTCGGAATCGGCTGCCTTCGGATCGGCTCCGGCCTTCAGCAGGGCGTCCACGACGGCGGTGTTTCCCGCCTCGGCGGCGTACATGAGCGCGGTCTTGTTCTTCGTTCCTTTGGCGTTTGCGCTGGCTCCGACCTTGACCAGCGCCTGCACGACGGACGGAGTCGTCTTCTCCCTGGATGCCGCATAGAGCATGGGCGTGAGCTTGGCCTGCGGATGTTTCACCTTCAGGTCGAGCGGGGTCGACGCTTTCTTGCACAGCGCAATGAAGACGTCGAGGTTTCTGTCGATGAGGTTGAAAACGAGCGGGACCTGGTTGTTGACCTTGATCTGGTTCGGATTGCCGCCGAGCTTGAGGACCGTTTCGAAGGCGTGTTCGCGTTCGAAGCTGACCGAGGCGATCATCGCCTGCGCGAGCAGAGGCCCGGTCTTGACCTTGCGGGCGGTCGCCTCCTTGAACAGGCGTTCGACCTCGTCGGGACGGTCCTGCTTCGCGGCGTCCTCGATAGTCTCGCAAACGGGGAGCTTCGCCCCGGCTTCCTTCAGCATGGCGGCGATCTCGCTCTGTTTCCCGATTTGAGCATAGACCAGCGGATTGCAGGTCGTTTCGTCGGCCTTGTTCACGTCTGCTCCGGCGTCCAGCACCAACCGCACGGCGGCGGCGCGTCCCAGTACGACGGTGCGGATCAGCGGCGTCTGCTTGTACGTGTTGTCGTCGCCGGACAGGGGATCGTCGACGTCCTTCATCGCGCCGAGGTGCTTCAGGATCTCGGACGTGTTGTTGGTGAGGACGGCCTTGTCGAAGGTCAGCGTCGGGTTTCCGGTGAACGGCGGTTTCTTCGCGTTCTTCGCGGCCGCGGCGGCGTTTTTCGCGGCTTCCGCCTCGCGTTCGGCCTTGTACGCCTTCAGGAGGATGACCGCCTCGTCCTCCTTGTGCGTGCGCATGTATTCCGCGAGGACCGGCGAATTGAACTCGACCTTTTTGTAGGAGAGCACGAGCTTCAGGTCGTCGATGCGGTCCTGTTCGCCCAGGATCAGCACAGGCGGCTTATCCTCGAATCCCGGCAGGTTGCAGTCCGCTCCGGCGTCGAGCAGGAGCTTGATGATCGCACGGGCGTCGCGTTTCTGCGAACCGGAAATGACCGGGAGATGGCAGGCGTAGGCGAGGGGGGTGCAGGAGCCCTGGATGGGCTGTTTGTAGTCGATCTTCCGCGCGGCGCTCTTCTGGAATTTGCGGAACTGGTTGTCCGAAAGCTGGAAATCCACGATGGCGCCGTAGCGGATCAGCAGGTCGCAGTGTTCAAGTTTTGCCTCGGAGATCGCATGAAAGATGAGCGGCGTTTCGTAATAGTTGAGGTAGCGGTCCAGGAGACGCGGCGTGTGGGCGTAATTCTGCAGGACGCGTTCCAGCAGCGACGGCGCGCCGCGCCGGACGGCGGCGAGCAATTCCCCGTAGGCTTCGGCCTCGGAATTCACCACGACCGGGATGGTCGTTCCGGCGGAGAGTCCGCCCAGAGTCGCGCCGTTGATCGGCCTTCGGTTGATGATCTGGGCGTGCAGGACGCGCGGCAGGACGGCGGACGCCGTGCCGGCGAGTACGGCAAGGAGGCAGAGATGGAAACGTCTGGCCATAGTGGATTCTCCGAATGGTTTCTAAAAGATAATATGATGCGGAACCGTCGAAAAATCAAGCGGGATCATAAAAACTTCAGCTGTTTTTCATCGCGATTCCGGATTTGCCGAAAAAAGCCGGGCTCAGCCGTTTTCTCCGTCTGCCTTGCCGCTGTTTCATCGTTTTTCGCAACATGCCCCCCCCTGACCAGTTGCGTTTTCTGTTACCGTCGTCATTTTCCGTGCTTTTTTCACGATACGCGGCAAATCCAATTGAAAAACGGCTGACTTGATGCTATTTTATTAGAGTAGGGTCTGCCCCGCCGGATGTCACATCGTCGAGGCAGGCAACATCTTTTCATCGCAACCTTCTACAGCAGATAAAACATTCTTTTGCCTCCATGTCTGTCTGGTTGAGCGGATATAAGGCAAATGCAGCATGTCTTCTATGAACCGTATCATCGTCACCGGCGGAGCCGGATTCATCGGGTCGGCAGTCGCCCGGCATATCATCAACGACACGCCGGACGCCGTCTGCGTGGTGGATAAGCTCACGTACGCCGGAAATCTGGAGAATCTCGCTCCGATCGCGAAATCCGACCGGTTCAAATTCGAGAAGGTCGACATCTGCGACCGTGACGAGCTCGACCGCGTGTTTGCGGAATTCAAGCCGACGCACGTGATGCACCTTGCCGCCGAATCCCATGTGGACCGTTCGATCGACGGTCCGGGCGAGTTCATCCAGACGAACATCGTGGGCACGTACACGCTGCTGGAAGCGGCGAGAAAATACTATCACGGACTGGATGAGGCTGGAAAAGCCGCGTTCAGGTTCCACCACATTTCCACGGATGAGGTCTACGGCGACCTGAACGGACCGGAGGATTTCTTCCGTGAGACTACGCCGTACGCGCCGAGTTCGCCGTACAGCGCGAGCAAGGCGTCGAGCGACCATCTGGTCCGGGCGTGGAAACGCACCTTCGGTCTCCCGACCGTGGTCACGAACTGCTCGAACAACTACGGGCCGTATCATTTCCCGGAGAAGCTCATTCCGCTGGTGATCCTGCATGCACTGGACGGCAAGGAGCTGCCCGTGTACGGCGAAGGGCTTCAGATTCGCGACTGGCTGTACGTCGAGGACCACGCGAGGGCGCTGTACCTCGTCGCCACGCAGGGCATTCCCGGCGAAACGTACAACATCGGCGGCCACAACGAGAAGAAGAACATTGAGGTCGTGAAGACCATTTGCGCACTGCTCGACGAGCTCAAGCCGCGCCCGGACGGCAAATCCTACGCCGAACAGATCGTCCATGTGAAGGACCGCCCCGGCCACGACCTGCGCTACGCCATCGACCCCTCGAAGATCGCGCGCGA
>JBGUKB010000002.1:0-2260 GCA_045114235.1 Victivallales bacterium | reverse complement strand
ACCGCTTGCGAAAAGCCAATATGACCTCCTTGTACAAATCAGGCGGCAGACTGCACTTCATCCGAGCCGTCTCGATGACAAGACGTTCAAGGTCATACGTCCTAATATGCTCGCCATTGAAAGTTCGGACAACGATCCCGACCTTCAGCATCTCCGCCGGAATGTAATACTGACGAATCCGCTCGTCCTGAATTCGTCGGGCGTTTCGGGCAGTCAGGAAATCATATGTTTCAGGAACGACATCCGTCAAGTCGTAATAGTAATACGCGGTTCCCAACGTCACCACGGATTCTGGATAACGGCACTGAAGAACCTCAATTTCGGATTCCGAGCCGCTATCCGAGTAAACGCCCGGAACCATCTTGAAAAGACGTCCGTCCGCTATCGCCTTATCAATCTGATACGGCGATCCAAACTGCTCCAAGCATGTCTTATATCCCATCAAGGCCATTTTACCAACCGAATGATGTTCTTCTAGTTCTTCATTTGTTTACTCTAATTATATCATATCGTTCCGCACCACGTCAACAGTGTCGGAACTGGAGTTTACCCATTTTTGATCCGCTGCCGACCCGCACCCCGTCCAGCCCGCCGAATCTAACTCCGAACGGTGTGGCTCTCGCTACCGCTCCGCTGGTCATAATCGCTTCGCGCCACCCGACCGCCTTTCACCGCTCGACAACGAAACGTGGTCTTCCCCATCCGTTTTCCTGTATACTACAGGGTGCAATAACCAAACGAAAGGAAAAGACCACGGTATGAATGATAGCATAATTGCCTTCAGGGCGAAAGAGCAGCTCGGAAAATTTCTGGGGAAAGTGTTTGCCCATTTTTCGAAGCCGAAGAAGAAGTTCCTGGCCGACATGCTCTACGGAATCCAGGCCTCCGGCGACACGCAGCTCTCGTCGGTCATGCGGGCGATCAACGACGCCCCCGACATGAGGCATGCCGTCGAAAAGCGTCTGAGCCGCAACGTGGCGAACGAAGACATCGGCGACGAAATCGACAAGGCGATCCTCGCGGAGGGCGCGCGGCATGTCCGGGACGACTCCCTCATCCTCGTCGACCCGACGGAGATCCGCAAGGAGTTCGGGCTCCGCATGGAGCACGTGACGATGGTCAGGGACGCAAGCCGCTCGTCGAAGGAGGGGCGCGAAGTCCTCGTGCACGGCTATCACGGCTGCATGGCGGTCGCCTGCCAGAACGGCAGGCGCAAGACCGTCCCGCTCGCGCTCAAGCTCTGGTCGTCGCGCGCCCCGGGGCATCTCGGGGAAAACGACGAAGTCCTCAAGCTCATCGCCGCGATCATGGCCGCGACCGGAGGCAAAGGCACCCTCGTCTACGACAGGGGCGGCGACAGACCCGCGTTTTACAAGGCTTTCATAGAGAACGGCTGGGACTTCATCGTCCGCATGACGGGACGAAACGTGCTCTCGTGGAACGGCCTCCACGAGATCCACTGGCTCGCCCGCCAATGCACCATGCGCCACCATCACCACGTCGAGTTCGACTCGCACGGAAAGGAGTGCAGCGTGCAGATATCCTTCGGCGCGATGCCGGTGCGGCTCCCGACGCATCCGGAGAAGGAGCTGCACATGGTCGTCGTCAGGGGGTTCGGGAGCGACCCGATGATGCTGCTGACCTCGCTTCCCGTCAACGGGTCGTTCGAGTCGATGTGGAGAGTCGTCGAAGGATACCTCACGCGATGGAGGATCGAGGAGACCATCCGCTTCGTCAAGCAGTCCTACGGGTTCGAGAACGTCCGCGTGCTCTCCTACCGCGGCATCCGCAACATGGCGTCGATCGTCCTCGCCACGGCGTACTTCGCCTCGGCCTGGCTCGGACGCCACGTGAAGCGCGAAGTCCTCGCGGAACACCTTAAGTCGCTCTCGCAGAGACTCGGCAAGGTCCCGGAGTTCGCGAACTACGCGATCGCGGACGGCCTCAGGCGCGCCTTCACGCGGTTCGGGAGATGGTGCCGCAAGATCATCGACCCGGAACCGGAACCAAACGAAAACGACCTGCTTGAGTTCCTTCCGGGATTCAGAGACCTGTTCGCGGCGGACACCTGCTGAGCCCGGTGCAGGGCGAATTGGAAAGCGCGAAGCCCTTCAAATTCCGCGGAGCGGTAGCGAGAGCCATACCGCTCGGAGTTCCTTCAAGGGAAGAAAAACGCCCATTTCACTTCTGAAAACGCACATCACCCTTTATTCATCGGGGTGAGATGCGTTTTGACGGTCAAAAAATGGGTAAACTCCAG
>JBGUKB010000001.1:0-25185 GCA_045114235.1 Victivallales bacterium | reverse complement strand
CGCTGAACGTCAACTGCATACCGAGGATGATCGTTGGCCTCGTTAATCATCGGTCAATCCAATAACTGCGAACGAAGAGTACGCACTCGCTGCCTAATTAGCTGCGGCGACGTCTTCTCCCCGACGGGCGCTGGGGGAACAAGGCGATAATCCGCGTCCTGGTTCTCATGGTTTTTCCGCCGCCATGGAACGAGATTTCAGACGGAATAGTCGCAAGGAAGCCCGTTTGCCGGCTCTCGGCGTGACGATAAGCATCAAAGGCAAAACATGTATGTAGACGTTGCCGCTATGCCTTCTCAGGACAGGGGTTCGACTCCCCTCACCTCCACCAATTTTAAGCTCAAAATTGGGTGATTTGCCCCATTTTTGCCCCATTTTTTGATGGGAAGGGGTTTTTTGGGTGGCATAGACTGTCTTGGCACCGAAAAAGAAAGGTCGGTCTCATGGCAGGTTAAATTCGATTTGCAGTCCGGCAAAAGAGGGAAATGGAAAAATACGCTGTATTCACGATCCTTGCAAATGCCAGCTATGGATGTCCGGAACCATATGCCGGCAGTAGAAACAATCGCCTTTCGTCCTATGTCGCAGGCGCCCTTTGTTTTTTCTTCCCGTAACGAGTACAGAGCGTGAGGTCAGGATCTTTCGCATATGCGTCTTGATGCCGCAGAATCGGGAAAGCTGTTCAGGAAGACGGCAAGCAACGCGAGGAATAAAAGAAGGGCGTTTGCCCCTTTTTAACCTCAAAAGTGGTGCCGACGAGAGGACTTGAACCTCCACCCTCGTGAAAGGACTGCGACCTGAACGCAGCGCGTCTGCCATTCCGCCACGTCGGCAACCGGACGGCCATATATCAGCCGGAGTAAATACTATAGCGCCTTTTTGCCGGAAAATCAAGCTCGAGAACAAAAAAAATTCATCTTTTTTTCTCTTTTCGGTTGATGTTTCCTTTTTTGGGATTATATTTAGAGTGTGTTTTCGTAATCAAAAACAAGAAGAAGGCAATGGAAAACAAAATATGGAGATGTTCTTCCGACGGTAAAGAAAACGTTGTCGACAGATTGATCAAAGAGTCAGGCGTAATGCGCTCCGTGGCGCTGTATCTGGCTTCAAGAGGCATTACTCCGGAGACGCTGGGCCGCTACCTGAACGCGACCTTCGCGGATCTGAGCGATCCTTTCCGATTTGCCGGCATAGAAATTGCCGTCCAGCGGCTTTGGCAGGCGATCCGCAACCGTGAACGCATCCTCATCCACGGGGACTACGATACGGACGGGATCACGGCCACGGCGCTGCTGTCGTGGGTCCTCGAACGCAACGGGGGCTTGGTCACATCCTTTTTGCCGCACCGGTTCGACGACGGATACGGGTTCACGCCCGATTCCCTGCTGAAGGCGCTGGAGACGGTACCCGGCGGAAAATGCGGCGTACTTGTCACGGTCGACTGCGGCATCAACAGCGCGGAGGCCGTGCAGAAGGCACGCGAACTCGGCATCGACGTCATCATCACGGACCACCACGAGCCCGCCGACGAGCTGCCCGAAGCGCTCGCCACGATCAATCCGAAGCTCGACCCGGTCGGGCTGGACGACCTGCTGCACCTCGCGGGCGTCGGCGTGGCGTTCAAGCTCTCCCATGCGTTCGTGATCTACGGCCGCGCCCACAACGAGGGCGGCTACACGACCGACATGCAGGAGGTGCTGGACTTCGTCGCGCTCGGGACCGTGGCGGACATCGTGCCGCTGCTCGGCGAAAACCGCATCCTCGTCAAATACGGCATGGAAATGCTCAAGAAGCAGCTCCGGCCCGGCGTCAACGCGCTCATCCAGCACGCCAAGGTCGACGCCAATATCCAGCCGTCCGACATCACGTTCAAGCTCGCGCCGCGCCTGAACGCCGCCGGCCGCCTGGGCAACGCCTCTTCCGCGCTCGCCCTCATGACCGCCGACAACATCGTGGACGCCTACGAATACGCCGCCAAGCTCGACGAGTTCAACCAGCGCCGCCAGGCGAAGGAGCAGGAGATATTCCTCCAGGCGAAGGCCCAGGTGGAAAGCGCGCCCGGGTTCGCCTCGAACATGTCGATCATCGCCGCAGGCGAGAACTGGCATCAGGGCGTCATCGGCATCGTCGCCTCGCGTTTCGCGCGCGACTACAACCGCCCGACCATCGTCCTCACGATCATCGGCAACGAGGCGCACGGGTCCGGCCGCAGCGTCGGCACGCTCAACCTCATCAAGATCCTTTCCCGCTGCTCGCACCTGCTGACCCGTTACGGCGGGCACCCGATGGCGGTCGGTCTCGGCATGAACAAGGACAAGATCGCCGAGTTCCAGCAGGAATTCGAGAAATGCGTGCGCGAGGAGGCCAAACCGTCCGACCTGACCAACTACATCAACTACGACGGCGTGGTGCGGCTGGACGAGCTCAACGACGAGTTCTTCCACTACCACGGCATGCTCGGCCCCTTCGGACACGGCAACCCCCAGCCGCTCTACCTGATCCGCGGCCTTGAGATCGCACGTCTGAGCCCGATCCGCCCGGTCCACACCAAGGGCGTGTTCATGGACGAATACGGCAGCACGTGCGACTTCATCGCGTTCAACAAGCATCTTGACATGGGGACGCGCTGGGACGTCATCGCGCAGCCTCAGATCAACGAATACTACGGCGAACGCAAGCGCCAGCTCCAAGTGATCGACTTCCGGCCCTCCGCCGATTGACGCCGCAAGCGGTAACGCGACCATTTCGGGCTCACGCTCCGGCAAAACGACAAGCACAGAAAAGAAAAGCCTCCGACTTCTCGTGAAGCCGGAGGCGTTTTTTCAGGCAAAGCGTGCCGTTGGGAAGCGTGGCGCCGACTCAGCACGCTTTGCAGGGTTACGCGATGACGGTCCAGTCCATATCGACGCCGTAGCCGAGGACGTTCCACTGGCTCAGGTCGCCGCTTGTGTAGTAGCCGAGCATGCCGGTGGATTTCTGCCGGACCAGCAGGTCGTCCTTCTGGTCGTTGTTGTAATCGCCCGCGCCGACCACGAACCAGTCCTTCGCGTCCAGCTGGCCGAGCTGCGACCATTTCGCGGAATCGCCGTCGCCCCACATGGCGACCAGTCCGGTCTCCTTGTGGAACGCCACGATGTCGTCCTTTCCGTCGCCGGAGAAATCGCCGATGGCGCGAACCGCCCAGCCGGCGTCGCTCGTGGCGAGTTCGGCGGCAGTGCTGTTGAGGTCGACCGTGTAGTATTTCGCGCCGTCCATGTAGCTCATCACGACGGTGTCCTTGCCGGTCCCGGTGAAATCGCCGCAGCCGACGAGCGTCCAGTTGGAATCGTAGCCCGCGCCGAGGGACACCCAGCTGTCGGTGCCGTCGGTCCACGCGCCGAGCGCGCCGAGTTCGGTCGAATGCCACACGATGGAGTTCTTGCCGTCGTTTCCGGTCAGGTTGCCGACCTTGTTTTTCCAAACGTATCCTTCGTTATTCGTCAGATAGCTGATATTCACCCAGTTTTCGTCCGTGTCGAACGCGTCGGTGTAATAGCCGATGAACGCGCCCTTGATGCCGCCGACTTCCACGTTGCCGACCAGCACGGAATCCGCCTTGCCGTTGGAATCCATGTCGTACGCGCCGAGGACTTCCCAAGTGTCGACCGGGTGCGTGGCGTTCGTGCTCCGCCATTCGTTCGTGCCGTTCATCCAGAATCCGATCTGGCCGAGGCCGCCCGTATACTGGAACAGCACGTCCGAAATGCCGTTGCCGTCGACGTCGCTCTTCGCGATAAAGGCCGGGGTCGGAGTCGGAGGCGTGGGTTCCGGATTATCCTCGATCGTGACGAGCAGGGAATAATCGCCCGCGGTCTGGCTCAGCGTATACAGGTCGTTGCCGATCGCGACGGAGGATCCGACGGAAAGCGTGCCGAGTTCGTCCCCAGAGGTGTTCACCACGGTGATGGTCTGGTCGAAACCGGAAGCCCCTTCGATCAGCTGGTAGACCCCCTTCGCCTGGTTCTCGCCGACCGTGAGCGTGCAGAGATAATAGATTTTTTCACTGATGAGCATATCTATGTTGGCGTACGACTGCTCGTCGACAAGGAATTCGCTTTCCGGCGCGGCATTCGAAATGTCGAGGTCGAGCGTGCCGCCGTAGAAGGTGAGTTCGGATGCTTCGCGCAGGACGCCGGTGATGACGCCGCCCGCGCTGACATTGATATGGCGTACGATGCCACCGGACTCCACGTTCAGAATGCCGCCGTCCTCCAAGTTGACTCTGGAAACAAGCGCACCGTTGAACGCGTATATTTCACCGTCATTGACTTTGCCTGCCGAGAATTCGCCGTCTTTCATGACGCTCACGCGGCCTCCTTCGGAGACGTATGCGCCGACCAGATGGGCGCTGCCCTCCACGATGACCTCGCCGCCGTTCCTCACGATGGTGTTGCTGGACACCGTGTATCCGCTTGACAGATGTTCGGCCCAGCCGTAGGTGTCAAGGTGGAGCAGCCCGCCGTTCACGACCACGTTTTGTGCCATGACGTCTTCGAGGATGGACACGGAGCCGCCTTTTTCGATCGTGACGCCCTGGACCTTGCCGCCGGTCGACACGACCATTTCGCCGCCGAAGTTGACCACGGTGTTACTCGCTTTGCCCTTGCTGAGGATAGAAAGGAGCCCCTCTTCGTTCACGGTCGCACCGAGCGCAGTCATGCCGGAAGTGATTTCCTTCGTTCCGTTGGTCACGGTGCCCATGAAGACGTTTTCGGAACTGCCGTTCACGACCAGCACGCTCAGCGTGTCGTCGGTCAGCTTCAGTCCGAACACCTTGCCGCTGTAGCCCACGACGTCCCCGTCGACGGCGATCGTGCCGAGTTCGGTTCCGGCGGAGTTCTTCACCGTGAGGGTCTTGCTGAACCCGGCCGCGCCGCCCGCGAGCTTGTAGGTGCCGACCGCCTGGTTTTCGCCGACAGTGAGCGAGTAGTCCGGCGTGCCGCTCACGAGGGAGAGGCTGCTCAGGCGCGGGCCAATTCCCGCCGAGACGCCGCTGATGTCGAAGTCGACGGTCGCGCCGGCGTCAGCGGTAACGATCGCGCCGTTCGCGATCTCGAACTTGCCGGTGATGACGCCGCCTTCCGCGATATGGACCGATCCGCCTGCGCTGACGCCGGGGTTCCGGAGGACGCCCTCGACGTTCATGACGCCGTTCACGACATTCGCGCTGCCGGTGGAGGCGTTCGCGCCGAGGTTGAACGTGCCGCCCAAATCCTTGAGGTAGACCCATTCGATCTTGCCCGCGGACACGTCCATGCTGCCGCCGGAGATGATCGCGTTGGCCCACCCCGTGACTTTATTGACTTTTGCCGTGCCGCCGGAGAGCACGATGAATTCACCGAAAGAACCGGATGACACATTCGCCGTGCCGGAGAAGAAACCGCCGCTGGAAATCACGGCCGATCCGCAACCCAGATTGCAGTTGATGGCCTTTCCCTGCACGTCGACCCTCTTGCCGAAGTTCACATTATATGCCGTACCGTCTTCCCGGATGGTTTCGTTCCCGTGAACGGTGCCGCCGTGCTGTTCCCCGCCGTCGAGGTACACGGTGCCCGACTCTCGTACGACTGAACCTTCAAGGTGGCCGCCCTTATACACTCTGACAGTACCGTTAATAATGTCCGCGTTCGAGACGACGCCGCCCGCTTCGACCCAGACGATACCGGAACGTTGGGTCAGGTTTTCCACCAGACCGGGATCGAGGACGCCATTTCCTCTGACAAGCATGCTGCCGCCGGACATGGTCACATTGTACGCAGAAGCGGTGTCTACCAGGATATATCCGTCAGTCGTCGTGACGCCGTACGCTTCCGTGCCGGAGGAAGCGAGCAGTGTGCCGCCGCTGATCGTCGTTTTGCTGCAGGCGGCAAATTTTTCCAGCGTCATGACGCCGCCAGCTTCGACGACTGTCGATTCCACGTGGCCCCGGGAGACGAGCCCGCTTGTCTGATGGACGTAGCCGGACAGTGCCATGCTGCCGCCGTTGCCGACGACTGCGGAATAGATGGTAGCGCCGACCCCGCTGAGACTGCCGCTGTTATAGACGTGCGCTCTGAACGAACGGCCGGTATTGACACTCATCGTACCGCCGGAAGAAACGTTGGCATCCATGTCCGTGCCGCCGGCCAGGACAAGTTCCACGCCGCCTCCATGAATGATAGCATTCGTCGCGGACCCCCCCGCATTGACATACACTCTGCCGTTGCCCTGGATATCGGGAGTATCCAGAATTTCTCCGTTGTTGACGTAGTAGGTGCTGGTAATGACAGTACCCATGGTGTGATCCTTTCTGTTTGTAGGGTTATGTAAGGATTTGGTTGAGTTCAAATTCGAGGAAAATAGATGCCCTTTCAGGCACGTTCTTTATTTTTGTTTGCGTAATATATCATGCAAATCCCAAATTATCAAACAATAAATCTGAAAAAAAACGTTTTTTTCTCCGGTCGGGATTCGCATACCCACGGGGCAAAGAGAAACGAAGATACAAGCAGGCCTGCCGCGAAAAGCGGCATCCCGTATGATTTCGGATGGAACGACTGGGGCGAGGATGACCGGCGTGTCAGACGGTCATGATCTCCTTTTCCTTGTCGGCGCAGACGGCCTCAAGGTTCTTGATGTAGTCGTCGGTGAGCTTCTGGATCTTTTCGAGGAGTTCCTTGAGCTCATCCTCATTGATGACGGAGTCCTTCTCCATCTTCTTCGCGGTCTCGTTGCCGTCGCGGCGGATGTTGCGGACGGAGACCTTCGCCTCCTCGCAGCGCGCCTTCACCTGCTTGGTGAGCTGCTGGCGGCGTTCGCCGCTGAGCGGGGGGATGGGCAGGCGGATGACCTTGCCGTCGTTGAGCGGCGTGATGCCGAGGTTGGAGGCGATGATCGCCTTTTCGATCTTGGCGAGCGCGGACTTGTCCCACGGCTGGATGGCGATCGTGCGCGGATCGGGCGTGGAGATGCCCGCCACGTCGCGCAGCTTGGTCTGCGTGCCGTAATACTCGATCGTGATGGGTTCGACGAGCGCGGCCGACGCCTTCCCGGTGCGGATGGCGGAAAAATCGTGCTTCATGGATTCTTCCGACTTCATCATGCGTTCTTCGAGTTCGTCGAGAAGATTGCTCATTTCGTTCATGGGGAATGCTCCTTCCTGTCGCAAGTTCGTTTGCCGGTCCGGTTTTGCGGAAGCTTTTCCTTTTCCGGACACCGTGTTGTTTGTTTCTGTGAACACTATACTACCCTTTTCAAAATAATCAACCTCGAAAAGAACTTTTTTCCGTTTTTTTTCGCATGAAGGAGCGCCGTTTGCGCCGGAAAGCGCGGTCGCAGCCGCGGCGGCACCGGGTCAGACAGAGAAAAGTTTGCGGAAAAATACGGAAATGATTTGAAAAAACGGGAAACAGGCGGTATATTAATTGATTCCGATGTGGTATATCCCGAATACGACGTCAGGAAAGTCCCGGGATCTGGCAGTTCCGGAACGCCCTTTTTTCGATTATTGGTTGATACAAACTGAACTGAACGAGGAGCAATCCTGAAATGAAAACCTATTTGGCCAAGACCGGCGAAATCGAGCGCAAATTCGTGCTGTTCGACGCCGCGGGCGAACCGCTTGGAAGACTTGCCGTCAAGATCGCGAACGCTCTGCGCGGCAAAGATAAACCGACCTATACTCCCCACGTTGACACCGGCGCGTTCGTCGTCGTGATCAACGCCGGAAAAGCCGTCCTCACGGGCAGCAAGGAAACCGGCAAGAAGTACATCCGCTGGACGGGCTACCGCAGCGGCCAGAGGATCGAAACGGCGGAACAGATGCGCGCGAAGCATGCCGACCGCCTGGTCCGCGAGGCCGTGTGGGGCATGATGCCGAAGGGACGCCTTGGCCGTGCCCAGTACGCCAAGCTGAAAGTGTACGTCGGTGCGGAGCATCCGCACGCGGCCCAGAAACCCGAACCCGTGAAATAATGGAGCATTGAGATATGGATAAGAAGAACGCCATCGCCGCCACCGGCCGCAGAAAATGCGCCAGCGCCCGCGTCCGCATCGACGCAGGCAGCGGCAAGATCACCGTGAACGGCCAGAAGTTCGAAGAATATTTCGAGACCGAAGCTCTCCGCGGCTACGTGATGCAGCCCCTGAACGTCTCCGGCGCAGCCGAAGCGTATGACATCGACGCCTCCGTCGTGGGCGGCGGCAAGGCCGGTCAGGCCGGCGCCATCCGCCACGGCATCGCCCGCGCCCTCGTTCTCACGGACGAAAACTACAAGTCCGTGCTGAAGAGCAGCGGCATGCTGACGCGCGACTCCAGAGTCAAGGAACGCAAAAAACCCGGTCAGCCGGGCGCGCGCAGACGCTTCCAGTTCTCCAAACGCTAATTGGAGACGAGTGTCATGGACAAAGTACGCGTCGCAATCGTCGGCGCTGCGGGATATGCAGGCGAAGAGCTTCTTCGCCTGCTTTCTCGTCATCCGTATGCCGATATCCGCGTGATCACGTCCCGCCAGAACGCGGGCAAGGACATCGCGGAGATCTTCCCCCGTCTCGCCGGGACCGGACTGTCATTCTCCATGCCGGACGTCGAGGCGATCAAATCCGGCTGCGACGCCGCTTTCCTGGCGCTCCCCCACGGCCTCGCGCATGAATTCGCCGAGCCGTTCATCAATGCCGGACTCACCGTCATTGACATCAGCGCGGACTTCCGTCTGCGCTCCCTCGACCAGTACAAGAAGTACTATAAGATCGACCATCCCGCACCCGGACTGCTCTCCGGTGCGGTCTACGGCCTCCCCGAACGCTACCGCGAACAGATCCGCACCGCGAAGCTGATCGCCTGCCCCGGCTGCTATGTCACGAGCATCCTGCTCCCGACCACCGCGATCCTGGCGGCCAAGCTCGCGTCGCCCGAAGGCATCGTGGCGTGCAGCATGAGCGGCGTAACCGGAGCCGGACGCAAAGTCGACCTGCCGTACATCTTCCCGGAATGCAACGAGAGCGTGCGCGCCTACGGCGTGAGCGGCCACCGCCACCTGCCCGAGATCGAGCAGGAGCTCGCCGTCGCCGCCGGGCTGCCCTCCCTCAGCATGAACTTCATCCCGCACCTGGTGCCGACCAACCGCGGCATCCAGTCCACGGTCATCCTGGACGCCGCCGAAGGCTGCACCGAGGAAGCCGTGGCGGACGCCTTCGCGAAGGCATACGGGAACGAACGGTTCGTGCGCGTGCTCCCCGCCGGAAAACTCCCGGACACGAAGCACGTCACGCTCACGAACTGCTGCGAGATCGGGTTCAAGCTCGACTCCCACACCGGAAAGCTCCTGCTCTTCTCCTGCATCGACAACCTCACCAAGGGCGCGTCGGGACAGGCCGTGCAGGACTTCAACATCCGGTTCGGCTTCCCCGAGGAGACCGCGCTGGTCTGAGCTGAGACGCCGCGGAACGCGGCACTCCCCATCGTTAGTTAAAGGTTAATTCAGGACCGGGACTCGTTTCCGGTCCTGTTTTTTTGCGTTTTTTCAGGTGGAAACCATTGATTTTTCCGACGGATGATGCTATTGTTTTGTGAACTGAAAATACGAGTTAACCGAGGGTACTTGTTATGGCATCGGAATCGACTGAAAAAACTGCCTCCGGCGCACAGCCGGAGATCCCGAAAAAAATCCATTTCGTCGGCATCGGCGGCATCGGCATGAGCGGACTCGCACAGATGTTCCGCGACCTCGGTTGCGCCGTGACCGGCAGCGACCGCGCGCTCGGCCATCCGGAAAACGAACGCATCTTCGCGGCGCTCCGCAAATGCGGCGCGAAACTCTATCCGCAGGACGGCTCGGTCTACGCGAACGGCTATGCGCCGGACGCCATCGTGTACTCGACCGCGATCGAGGAGGACAACCCGGACTTCAAATGCGCGCCTCCCGGCACGCGCCGCCTCCATCGCAGCGAGGCGCTGTCGCTCGGGATCGGGGCGCTGCGCGGACGCTTCACGATCGCCGTGACGGGCACCTGCGGCAAGACGACCGTGAGCGCCTGGCTGGCGGACGCGCTGGACCGTCTCGGCGGCGATCCGGGAGCGCTGAGCGGCGGCTACGTGAAACGTTTCCGCGAGGACGGCGCGGCGGGGAACTACCGCGGCGGATCCGGGCGAGATTTCGTGATCGAGGCGGACGAGAGCGACAAGAGCCTGCTGAACTACGTGCCGGACACCGCGCTCATCCTGAACATCGGCACGGACCATTATTCGCGCGGGGAGCTCGCCGAAGTCTTCCTGAAGTTCTCGCTGTCGGCACGCTCGTGCGTAGTCATGGAGCTGGAGGCGTTCAAGGAGATCGGCCCGGAGAAATTCCCCTCGGGAAAGATGATCCTGCTCTTCAGCGGCAATCCCGAGGCACCGGTCTCCTGCGCCGGACGCCGCGTCCTGCGGCTGGATTCCTACCGCGTGGCGGACGGCAGCGCATGGTGCGCGTTCAACGGCCTGCCGGAGATCAGGCTCCCGATGCCGGGCCGCCACAACGCCCTGAACGCGCTGGCGGTTCATACCGTGCTGACCTCGCGCGGGTACGACTCCATGGACGCGCTGAAGGTGGTCTCGGAATTCGGCGGCGTGGCGCGGCGGTTCGACCGGGCGGGCGTCATGGCGAACGGCGCGCAGGTCATCGACGACTACGCGCACAACGTGGAGAAGCTGGCGTCGTGCATCGGCGCAGCGCAGGAACTCGCGCCGTCGGGACGCGTGGTCACGGTCTTCCAGCCGCACGGATTCGCCCCGCTGCGTTTCATGCGCACAGCCCTCGCGAACGCCCTGCCCTCGATCCTGCGTCCTGCGGACGAATTCATCTTCCTGCCGGTCTACTACGCGGGCGGCACGGCATCATTCAGCCCGACGAGCGCAGAGGTCGCGGAAACATGCCGGAACGCGCCGGGGATCAAAGCCGGCGCAATCAGGGATTTCGATGACCGCCAGGAATGCGAACGCTACCTGAAAACCGCCGTAAAACGCGGCGATGTGGTGATCGTGGCGGGCGCGCGCGACGAAAGTCTGTCGATTTGGGCAAAAAGCCTGACGAAATACGCTTGACATTTGGCAAAAACTGTGATATAATATGGGATGTTTTTTCCGATATCTATATTTTATAGAGAAATACTGACACGGCCGGAGTAATCATGCGGAACAAAATCAGTTATTTGGCGATACTGGCGATGCTTGCCGCGCCGGGCGCGGCTCTGTTCGCGCAGTCCGGCGCGGTCAAACGCGACATGGCGTATTCGCGCGAGCTCAACGCCCTGGGGCTTTACGATTTCTCGACGCGGTTCCTTACGGAACGCATGGCAGACAACAAGAGCAGGGACATGGCGAATTTCTACCGCGTCCAGCTCGCGGAGACCTACCTCGCCTCCGGGAAAAACGAGGAAGCGCAGAAGATCATCGACGACATTCCGAAGAGCGATCCGGCCTATTACCAGTCCCTCGGCACGCTCGGCGTGTATCACTTCATGAAGAAGGATAATCAGAAGGCGCTGAAGCCGCTGGAGGAACTCTACGACCATCTGAAACGCGAAAAGATCGACCCCGCCGATTACGAGCGCCCCCTCACCGCCCTGCTGAACATCTACTACCAGGAGGGACGCGAAAACGACGCCTCCTCGCTCATGGACTGGACTCGCGGCACGACCTCGGACAAACGCGCCACGATGTACACGAAAGCCGTCATGCAGCTCGCCACCGCGGAGAACAACCGCCGCGCCGAACTGCGCGAAAAAGCCGCGTTCCAGCGCAGGCTCTCCGACCTGATGAAGGACAAGAGCAGGCAGACCGAGCTGACCGTCCTCCAGAAACGCATCGCGGACCTCACGAAGGACGTCGTGAACGATCCCGGCAACGTCGGCAAACAGCAGGACCGTGTCAAAGCGTACAAGGACCTCGGCGAGATCCTCGGCATGGACCTCGACCGCGTCATGAGGATCGACGAGCTGGACCTCGCCCGCAAAAAGACCTCCGGCGAGGTGAAGAACCGCGACAAGTGGAGTTCCGGCGACAAGAGCCGCCTCCGCAGGGTGGACTCCAACGACTGGCAGACCGCCGTGCTCGCCGCCGCCGTCGATTTCCACGACATCCAGTGGGGCGGACAGGACATGCTCACCGCCTACGCCACCGCGCAGATCATCCATTGTTTCTACCTGCTCGGCGAATACGAGGAGGCGGGCGAGGAAGTGCGGCGTTATCCCGACCTCTTCGAGGCTTCGGACGAAGCGCTGGAAAAGGACGGCAAGAAGAGCGAATCGCCCGCCGCGGACGCGAAGTTCTGGACCGGACGTTCCTACCTCGCGCTTGCCGAACAGGCCGAGGCCGCCTACAACGAAAAGAAGAGCGCCGACCTCAAGAAACAGGCTATCACTTATTATCGGCGCGCGTTCAAGTACCTCGGCAAGCTCGTGAAGTATTATCCGCAGTTCAAGGACGCCCCCGCCGCGTACAAGGATTTCAAGCAGGCCACCGAAAACGCCATGGCGATCGACACGGAGAAGCGCTCCACCTACCAGTCCGAATTCTCCAAGGTCAAAGCGCCGGAAATAAGCGACCAGTCCACGCTGGTCTCCGCCTGGGCGGAACAGAACTACGCAAGCAAGCAGTATAACCTTGTCGTCGAGGAGCTCCTGCCCATCCTCCAGCGCATGGCGTCCCGCTACACGCCCGGCCTCTCCGAGCTCGTGAACCGCCTGGTCCTCTCCTACGCCTACATGGGCGACTCCATGAACGCCGTGATCCTGGGCAGCTACGCCGCGCTCCTCCCGAAGGACGATTTCGTCACGACCGCGCTCCTGAACGCCGGGCATGTGCTGTGGAAACAGGCCGCCGAGGCGTCCGACCCCGCGAAGGCCGCCCAGCTCAAGGGCGACGCGCTCACGCTCTACAGGCTCCTGCTCGAGATCGACATGCTCAACCCCTACGCGGGCGTCGTGTCGCTCCGCGTGGCGCGCGAACACCTGAACTCCGCCAGTGCGATCGGGAAGCGCCTGAACGCCTCCTCCGACCCCGCCGAACGCGTCGCGCTGAAGAAGCAGTGGCTGGCAGAAGTGAACAACGCCGCGGCCTCCTACAAAGTCATCATGGAGAATTTCGGCAACAATCCCGAGCTCACGGACGAAGCCTACATGAAATATGCCGACTGCCTCGCCATGCAGGACGACTACGAAGGCGCGGCCAACGCGCTCCGCAAGTTCATTGCGTTCGGCCCGAGCTCCCTGAAAGTGGCCGCCGTGGTCCGGGAGATCATCCCCGAAATGCTTTCCCGCGAGGCGGACCGTCTCGCCGACCAGGCCGCATCCATCCGCGACGAAGCCGCCGGGGACGCCTCGCTGATCGAAAAGGCCGACAAGCTCAAGGCGCAAGCCGCCGCGATCTACGACGAGGCGGCGGAAGACATCTTCGCGCTTCGCCGCGACCTCGCCGACGGCGGCAAATACGCGTCCGTCACGAAGACGCCCGAAGTGGAAAAGGTCGCCGGCCGGGCGGATTCCTTGCTGCCGTGGCTCTACAACGGCGCCGGGAAATGGGACAAGGCCATCTCCGAGTTCGAATCGTTCGTCCGCAAGCACCCGGACGACCCCCTCGCCTCGGCCTACCTGATGCGCATCGGCATCATCCACATGGACATGGGCCGCGACAGCGAGGCGCAGAAGATCCTGACGACACTGGTGAACCGGTATCCGGATTCCGCCGAGGCGAAAAACGCCCAGTACGTGCTCGCTCGCACGCTCTACACCGCTGGAAACTACGCCAAGGCGCTCGATATCTTCGAAAAGCTCTTCGCCGGGGAACAGGCGAAGAACCTCTCCGTCACGAACCTCCGCTGGATCGCCTCCATGCTCTCCCAGTGCCCCGACGAATCCCAGGCAAAACGCGCCGCCGCGATCGCGCTGAACGTCTGCGACCGCCTCGTCATGGCGGTGCAGGACCCGAACCTCGACGACTGGTTCTCCGAACAGCGCGCTGCCGAACTCAAGTCCGACAAGGCCGCCGCCAGGACCGCCGTTTCCCGCCTGGAGCAGCGCCTGCATCTGGACGCCGGGCGCGCCGCGGCGAAGGCCGGGCAGTTCGACAAGGCCGTCGCGGAACTCGAAAAGATCGACATGCTGGAGAAGGATTCGCCGTATTTCTACGACATGCACTTCGCGATGGCGGAGGCGCGCGAACTCCAGGGTCGCGCCGAGGAGGCGCGCGCCGAACTCGCGAAGATTTCCGTGCGCGCCAACCAGACCGGGGACTTCGACCTTTACAACAAGGCGCAGGTCCTGACCGGCGAATCGTTCCTGAAATCCGGCGCGATCAACAAGGCGTACGCCTGCTTCAGCATCATCGCCGCGACCGCGTTTCCCGAGGACGAGGAGAACACGGCGGAAACGCCGGAAGCCGGAACGGAAGACAACACACCTGAAACCGAGGCCGATCCCGCCGCGATGCAGTGGATCGAACAGGCGATCTACCGCACCGCTTATACGGCGGCACTGCTCGGCAACACCGAAGAACGCGACCTCATGGTCAGGAAATACCGCAGGCATTTCCCCGACGGGAAGTACGCCGCCGAAATCGGCTCCCTCCCGGAATCCCAAGCTCAATAATCAAAACATAATCCATACAACGAGGTGACCAGATGAAAAAACTGATGACGCTCCTCACCGGAGGACTCCTGCTGGCGGCCGTTCAGCTCTCCGCCCAGACCTCCGCCGCCAAACCCGTTATCATGACGACCGACGGCGAGGAGATCCGCGCCGCGTCCGTCGAGCTCACGCAGAGCGGCGACTTCCGCTACGCCGAATCCTTGAAGGACGGCTCCCCGAAACTCTCCATCCGCAAGAACCGCGTCCGCTGGGCGTGGATCCCGAAACCGGAGGAGATCACGGCCGCCGACAAGCTTCTCACAAGCAAGAAATACGAGGAAGCCGTGACCGCTTTCACAGCGGCCGCGAAGTCGTTCGGCCCGCTCGGCTGGGAACCCTACTGCAAGCTCCGCCAGGCCGAAGCGCTCGACGCCTCCGGGAAGCAGTCCGAGGCGATCAAGGTGCTCGAGACGCTGAAGGACTACCCGAACGCCAGCCCGCGCAACGAGGCGGATCTGAGCGCGGCCTACGAACTCCTCGTCAAGTTCTACGCCAACATCAAGGCATGGGACAAGGGGCTCGAGCTCTCCAAGAAGCTCATGTACGCCGGAGATGCCGCGGCCGTGAACGCCCTCTTCGCACGCGGCGACATCCTGTCCGCCCGCGCCACCGAAACGAACTCCCAGGACGACCGCCGCGACGCGTTCAACGCCTACGCCCAGATCAGCCTGCTCTTCCCGAAGTCAAGCCGCGCCGCCGAAGCGACGTTCCGCGCCTACCAGACGCTGACCGTGCTGAACGACGCCCGCGCGCAGATCTTCGCCGACAAGCTGAAGAAGGACTATCCGAAGAGCGACTACGCCAAACAGCTCTGATCCCCTACCCCGTCTGAAAACAGTCATCAAATCAAAACGTTCAACATAGAAGGAAACATTCGTATGAAACTCAATCGCACCTCGGCGTTCCTCGCGGCGACGGCCGTCGCGGCCACGGGTCTTCTGCTCTCCATGCCCGCCTGGGCGCAGGAAGCCGCTGCCGAAGAACCGGCGAAAAGCGGGACCAGCTTCCTGTCGGTCGTCTTCGGCGGCACGCCCATGGACCTGATCGTCTGGCTCATGATCTTCCTGACCTCGCTCGCCACGCTGGCGCTCATCATCGACTCCTGCGTGTGCATCCGCGCGGTGAAGATCATGCCCGCCGACCTCATCGAGACCGTGAAGAACTCGCTCGCCGAGGGCGACCTGGGTGCCGCGATGGAAGCCTGCGAAGCCACCCCCGGCCCGCTCTCCAACATCCTCATGTCCGGCTTCAACAGCATCACCGAGGGCTACGACGTCGTGCTCGACTCCGTGTCCTCGCAGGCGAGCATCGAGACCGAAAAGCTCATGCAGCGCGTGAACTACCTGAACCTCTGCGGGCAGCTCGCCCCGATGTTCGGCCTCATGGGCACCGTGACCGGCATGGTGTCCGCGTTCGGCAGCCTCGGCACAGTGAAGGGCGCAGCCCAGACCGCCGCCCTCGCGCAGTCCATCTCCTCCGCCCTCTACACCACCGCCGTCGGCCTCTTCATCGCCGTCCCGGCCATCCTCGGATTCACGTTCATCAAGAACAACGCCTCCAAGATCATCCTCATGATGGAGGCCATGACCTACGAACTCATCAACACCCTGAAGAACTCCGAAGTCAAGGAACAGTGACCGCACCCGTGAATCCCCCTCGAAGGAGCATCACAAATGGCCAAGAAAACAAGGCTTATGACCGGGGAAGCCGCTTCGGTGCCGATCTCCAGCATGATCGACATCGTCTTTCTCCTCATCATCTTCTTCATCGTGACCGCCACGCTTGACAAGGACATGCAGGACGAAAGCGTCCTCCTCGCCGACGCCCCCAACGGACGCCCCGTCGTCAAGCAGGACCCGCGCACCATCACGATCAATCTCCGCATGGACGGCACCATGACCGTCGGCGGCCGCGCCATGACCGGGCCGCAGCTCACCGCCCTGCTGGAGGACGTGAAGCGCACCTCGCCCGACCCGCTGTCGATCCCCATCGTGATCCGCGGCGACCGCCAGGTACAGTATTACTACGGCGCGAAGGTGCTGGACGCAATCAAGAAGACCGGGCTGTACAAGGTCAGCCTGGCGGGCATGCAGGAATAAGAGGAGGCGCATCATATGGCAAGAAAAGAAACGACCAAGCTCAATCCGCCGCCGGACGCCAGCTTCCCCCTGTCCAGCATGATCGACGTCGTCTTCCTGCTGCTCATCTTCTTCCTCGTGACCCAGAAACCCGTCACCGAGGAAGTCATGATCAACGTGGAGCTGCCCGCGCCCGACATGTCGACCGTCGCCGCCGACCCGCTGATCCCCATCACCATCGACGTCGACAAGTATTCGCGCGACAACATCGACGAGATCGACGCCCGCCTCGCCGCGCTGGGCGACCGCGACGACCCGAACGAAGTCCTGAAGGACGAACGCCTGTACTATTCGTTCAACGGCTCCGCCCCGATGGAGGTCTCCCGTCTCCGCGAACGCCTCGCCGCCGTCGCAAAAGCCGACGCGAACTCCACCATCATCATCAAGTGCGACCCGAACGTGAAGTACCGCAAGCTCCTCCGCGTGCTCGACCTCTGCAGCGAACTCGGCCTGAACTCCCGCCAGCTCGTCGACAAGGTCAAGCCCTTCATTCCCGATCCGCCGCCCCAGCGCGGCAGACGATGAGACAAGTATTCCGAAAATCATTCTCCCGTTTCATACCCTCAACCCCATGAAAGGAATTCCACCATGGAACTGAAAGGCAGCAAGACCGAAAAGAACCTCGCATTCGCGTTCGCAGGCGAATCCCAGGCGCGCAACAAATACACGTATTTCGCCAGCAAGGCCAAGAAGGAAGGCTTCGAGCAGATCGCCGCGTTCTTCCTGGAGACCGCGGACAATGAAAAGGAGCACGCCAAGCTCTGGTTCAAGCACCTCGGCGGCATCAACTCCACCCTCGAAAACCTGAAGGCCGCCGCCGACGGCGAACATGAGGAATGGACCGACATGTACAAGCGCTTCGCCGAAGAGGCGCGCGCCGAAGGCTTCAACGACATCGCCGCGCAGTTCGAGGGCGTCGCAGCCATCGAGAAGCGCCACGAGGAACGCTACCGCAAGCTCGCCGCGAACATCGAGACCGGCGAGATCTGGGTCCGCACCGGCGAAAACCGCTGGGAATGCCGCAACTGCGGCCACGTCTATATCGGCACCACCCCGCCGGAAGTCTGCCCCGTCTGCAACCATCCGCGGGCGTATTTCCAGATCGAGGCGGACAACTACTGAGGAGGCAGCGCCTCCACTGAGATAGTGCCTTGCTTCGCAACGGCACGGAGGAAGAGGAGCCTCCAAATGTAACGGAGGCTCCGTTTTTCCTGTATACTTTTTTGGAAGAGAGAACAATATGAACCGCATACGGATACACGGCACGGACCTGGAGGTCTCGCAAATCTGCTTCGGACAGGTACGGCTCGGCCTCAGGCCGGACGAAACGGAAGGCATGCGCCTGCTCGACGTTTTCGCCTCGCTTGGCGGCAATTTCGTCGACACGGCGTCCGTCTACTCGAACTGGGTCCCCGGCGAACTCCACCGGAGCGAACGCATCCTCGGCGACTATTTCCGCAGCCGCGGCAACCGCGACAAGTTCGTGATTTGCACGAAGGGCTGCCACTACGACCTCGCGACGAAGGCCGACCGCGTGACGCCCGCCGATTTCATGGCGGACCTGGAAGCCTCGCTCAAGGCACTCCGCACCGACCGCATCGACCTGTATCTCTTCCACCGCGACGACATGCGCATACCCGTTGCATCCCTGCTCGAAGTCTGCGAGAAGGCAAAGGCCGAGGGAAAGATCCGTTACTACGGCGCGTCCAACTGGCGCGTCCAGCGCCTCACCGCCGCCGACAGGGCCGCGCAGGAACACGGCTTCGAGGGATTCCGCGTGGACCAGCTCACCACGCACCCCGCGGTCGGCCTCACCGCCCCCATGCCCGACGACACGATGACCATGTGGAACCGCAACTACGCGGGCTACCACCGTGCGGCCGGGATGGCTGTCATGGGCTCGTCCTCGCTCGCGGAAGGATTCTTCTCCGACCCGGACAATGAACGTTTCGCCGGGACCATGTACGACACCGGTGCGGCGCGTCTGCTCGCGAAAAAAGTCCTCGCCCTCTCGCAGGAGACCGGCCTCACGCCCGCTCAAATCTGCATCCGGTTCCAGACGGACTATCCCGGGATCCAGATGATCCCCGTCTTCTCCGCCTCCACGGAAAAGAACCTCCGCGAACTCTGCGCCGCCTTCGACAAACCGTTCTCCGAAGACGCCCTGTTCCGGTTCTAACCCGTATTCCTTGCGCTCAAGCGAAGCTGAGCACTATTACGACACAGCTTGCTGTCTGCGCGAGCGAAAGCCGCGCACTACCGCAGTGGAGGCTCCGCCTCTCCGAAGACGCCCTGTTCCGGTTCTGAACTGGCATTTTCGCAAAAAAGGTGTATATTATCTATACCCCTTTTTGTTCTGATCCTACCCTCGAAGACGTGTTTGCATGCTTTTCTTCTATAATCTCCTTTTTCCGCTGGTGTTCCTGTTCTACCTGCCCGGCCTGATCGTGAAATACATCCGGCGTTCCGGGTACAAGGAAACCTACCTCGAGCGCTTCGGCATCTTCGGCGCGGCGCGACGCCGCGAGCTGAAGGAATGGCGCGGCGCGGTGTGGCTTCACGCCGTGAGCGTGGGCGAGACGAACCTCACGCTGCCGCTGCTGAAAGCGTGGGCGGAGGCGGAACCGGACCTCAAGTTCATCCTGAGCACGACGACGACCACGGCGCAGGAGATTGCGCGGAACAAGACCGATCCGGCGCGCGTGAAGGTCATTTTCTGCCCCATCGACTGGTGTTTCTTCGTGTGGTCGGCGATGCGCCTGATCCGCCCCTCGAAACTCGTGATCTTCGAGACCGAACTCTGGCCGCAGCTGATCTCGTCGGCGAAACGCTCCGGCGCGAAGCTCATGCTCGCGAATACGCGCATCTCCGACCATTCGTTCCGCGGATACCGCCGGTTCCGGTTCGTGATCTCGCCCATGCTCCGTAAGTTCGACCGCATCTGCGCGCAGACCGAGCTCGACCGCGAACGCCTGCTCGCGATCGCGCCCGGCATCGAGGAGCGCGTGTCGGTGTGCGGCAACATCAAGTTCGACCAGGCCCCGCCCGCCGGCGACGGCGCGGACTTCCCCGCGCTCTTCGGCGAACAGGGCATCACGGTCCTGCTGGCGGCCTCCACGCACAGCCCGGAGGAACCGCTCATTCTCGACACGTTCATGGCGCTCCGAAAGGAATTCCCCGCCCTGCGGCTCGTGCTCGTGCCGCGCCACGCCGAACGCGGCAACGACATCGAAAAAATGATCCGCGACCGCGGCTTGAGCTACCACCGCCGGAGCAACGACACGGGCGACAAACAGGGATTTGCCGTGCTGCTGGCGGACACGACCGGCGAACTCGCGCGCCTCATCAAGGGCGCGGACCTCGTCATCATGGGCAAGACGCTCGCCGGAAACGACGAGGGACAGAACATCATCGAGCCCGCCGTCATGGGCAAGCCCGTGGTCTGCGGCCGCCAACTGAAGAATTTCCGTCAGGCGCTCGACGCCCTCGTGAAGGGCAACGCCGTACTGCGCGTGATGAAGGACGACGAACTCACCGGAGCCGTCCGCAGTCTGCTCGCCGATCCCGCGAAACGCCACGAACTCGGCGAACGGGCCCGCGCCGTCATGCTGAAGAGCCGCGGCGCGCTGGAAAAGATCCTCGCCGCCGTCAAAGAGTAATTTATCAGAGTCTTTTTCCTTCGCGTCCGCACGACGTTTTTCCCCATCTATGCCGTCAATGCTTGACAAATCCCTCTCGCGCGTGTATATTATAACTTGCATTTTTTCAACAGACACATTGCAGTCATTCGGGGTTAGGTGAAAGGGAACGTCTTAATTGACGCGCCCGAAAATCCAGACCGGCGGTGAAAGTCCGCGAACCGGCGCAAGCCGGCCGACGTGGTGGAATCCCACGACCGACGGTGAACGGACCGCACGTATGCGCATTCGGCGCGGCGGGCGGCGAGGCAGTCCGGAAGAGAGAATCATTGCAGCGTCGCAGATGTTCTTTAGGCGAAATCCCGATACCGCAGAACAACTTACGAGGTCAATCGAGAATGGACAGCAGGTTCGACACCGTGGAAAGCGTCCTGGAGGACGTGCGCGCAGGCCGGCTCGTGATCGTCACGGACGACGAGAAACGCGAGAACGAAGGCGATCTGGTGTGCGCGGCGGAAAAGATCACGCCGGAACATGTGAATTTCATGATCACCCATGCGCGCGGACTCGTCTGCGCCCCGATCACTGAGGCGCGTGCGAAGGAACTCGGCATCTACCGCGCGCCTTCCACCGACCACTTCAAGACGGCGTTCACCGAGAGCATCGACGTGCTCACCGGGACCACCGGCATCAGCGCGTCCGACCGTGCCGCCACCATCAAAGCCCTGCTCGATCCGGCGGCGAAACGCGAAGATTTCGGCATCCCCGGACACGTGTTCCCCATCGCGGCGCGTCCCGGCGGCGTGCTCCAGCGCACCGGCCACACGGAGGCGTCCGTCGACCTCGCGCGCCTGGCGGGGCTTCAGCCCGCAGCGGTCATCTGCGAGATCACGAAGGACGACGGCACGATGGCGCGTCTGGACGACCTCGCGGCGTTCAAGGAGAAATTCGGCCTGAAGCTCTGCTCCATCGCCTCCCTCATCGAATACCGCCGCAGGAAGGAAAAGCTCGTGGAGGAGGAACTCTGCGTGAAGCTCCCGACCGCGTACGGCGATTTCATGCTCCACATGTTCCGCTCCAAGCTCGACGGCGCGTGCCATCTGGCGCTGACCCACGGCGACGTCGCCGCCGCGAAATCCGTGCTCGTCCGCATGCACAGCGAATGCCTCACGGGCGACGTCTTCGGCTCCATGCGCTGCGACTGCGGCGACCAGCTCCACACGGCGATGCGCATGATCGCGAAGGAAGGCGCTGGCGTGCTGGTCTATCTGCGCCAGGAAGGACGCGGCATCGGGCTCGCGAATAAGCTCCGCGCGTACAAGCTCCAGGAGGAAGGCTGCGACACCGTCGAGGCCAACATCCGCCTCGGATTCCCGCCCGACCTCCGCGAATACGGCATCGGCGCGCAGATCCTGCTCGACCTCGGCGTGAAGCACCTCCGCCTGCTCACGAACAACCCGATGAAGGTGGTCGGCATCGACGGCTACGGGCTCGTCATCGACGAACGCGTGCCGATCGTGATCGAACCGGGCGAGTTCAACAAGCATTACCTGGACACGAAACGCGAGAAGATGGGGCATCTGATCTGATCCCGCTGCAAACCGGAAACGAACTGAAATTCAAAACAAATCATCAAACATACATCAGGAGAAACCATCATGGCAAAAGACGAACTCACCGTACTGGAAGGCAACCTCAGCGCAGCCGGACTCAAAATCGCCGTCGTGTGCGCTCGCTTCAACGAATTCTTCGTCTCCAAACTCTTCAGCGGCGCGGTCGACGCGATCGTCCGTCACGGCGGCAGCCGCGCGAACATCACGCAGGCATGGGTGCCCGGTTCCTTCGAGCTCCCGTTCGCGGTCTCCAAGCTCGCGAAGAGCGGCAGCTACGACGCCGTGATCGCGCTCGGCGTGGTCATCCAGGGCGCCACCGCCCACGCATCCACGATCTACAGCCAGGTCTCCAAATCCCTCGCCCAGATCGGCATGGACTCCGGCGTCCCGGTCATCTACGGCGTCGTCACGGTCGAAAACATCGAACAGGCCATCGAACGCTCCGGCACCAAGGCGGGCAACCGCGGCGCGGATGCGGCGGTCGCCGCGATCGAAATGGCGAACCTGAACAAGAAACTCTGAGCCGCCGTCCTCCTTCCCTTTTCTCCAGAATCCAGCCTTTTTCCCCCGATTTTTTATGAACACAGAACCTGATTTTGAACACGAAACCGGAGACGCCGCCCCGGGAAAACACGCCGCAAACGGCAAAAAATCGCATCAGCCGCATTTCCAGCCGCACCAGCACTTCAAACGACTCGGACGCGAGCTCGCGATGCAGTATCTTTTCGAATGCGACATCCGGGACAGCGTGACCGAGCCGAACACGATGGAGGATTTCTGGGCGCAGGCCGAGGAGTCCGGCGAATTCGCCGACGCACGCGTCTTCCGTCGCGCCAGAGCCTACGCCGAAAACCTGATCGCCAACGCGCAGGCCAACGACGACGTGATCACCGACTACCTCGGCAAGTTCTCCGAGAAATGGGACGTGGAACGCATGTCCGCCGTGGACCGCAACATCATGAAGGTAGCCGTGGCGGAGATGCTGTACTGCCCGGACATCCCGCACGTGGTGAGCATCGACGAGGCGATCGAGATCGCAAAGGACTTCAGCGACGAGAAATCCGGCCTCTTCATCAACGGCATCCTGAACGGCATCAAGAACGAGATCGAAAAGAATCCCGCGGGCGGCAAAACGGAATAACGGAACATGTTCTCCATCTTCTCCAAATTCAAAAACGGCCTCCAGAAGACCGCCGTCGCCGTCAACCGCAAGATATCCGGGCTCTTCACCGGAAACAAGGAGTGGACCGAGGAGGATTTCGCCGAACTGGAAAAGACCCTGATCGGCACCGACCTCGGCATGTCCGCCTCGCGCACCATCGTGCAGAACATCCGCGAACGCTACAAGCTCGGCGAACTCAAGTCCTCCGACGACATCTCCCGCGTGGCCGCCGCCGAACTCAAAAAGATCCTCTCCGAAGGCGCACGCCCGATGCGGAAGAACCCGGACGGCGTGACCGTGCTGCTCTTCGTCGGCGTGAACGGCAGCGGCAAGACCACCACCATCGGCAAGCTCGCCGCCGCGCTCACGCAGGACGGTAATCGCGTCATGCTCGGCGCGTGCGACACCTTCCGCGCCGCCGCCGTCGAACAGCTCACGCTGTGGGCGGAACGCACCGGCAGCCAGATCGTCGCGGCGAAACAGGGTGCGGACCCCGCGTCCGTGGCGTTCGACGCCGTGAAGTCCGCCGTCGCGAAGGGCGCGGACTACCTGCTCATCGACACCGCCGGACGCCAGCAGAACCGCAAGAATCTGATGGACGAGCTGGCGAAGATCACGCGCATCATCGACAAGGTCCTGCCCGGCGCGCCCCACGAGACCATCCTCACCATCGACGCCAGCCACGGCAGCAATTCCATCGCCCAGGCGCGCGAGTTCGCATCCATCTCCGGCGCGTCCGCCATGGTCCTGACCAAAATGGACGGCACCGGAAAAGGCGGAGCCGCCTGCGCCGCACAGCGCGAATTCGGACTGCCCATCCTCTTCGTCGGTCTCGGCGAACAGCCGGACGACCTCCAGGTCTTCGACCCGGAGACCTACGCGAACGCGATCTTCCCGCCGGACGCCGGCGCCGCGGCGGAATCCGAATCCTAACCTCAGCCGGAATACACGGAGTTCAATATGCTCTTATCCGTCAAACACTCGCAGATCAACGGCGAAACCGCCGTCCCGGGATCCAAATCCCATACCATCCGCGCACTCGCCATCGCGTCCCTCGCGAAAGGCTCCTCCATCATCAAGGCCCCGCTCGTCTCCGACGACACGCTCTCCTGTCTCTCCGCCGCCTGCGCCCTCGGGGCATGGGTACGCCGCGGTGACGATTCCATATGGCAGGTCATCGGGACCGGCGGCCGCATGATCGAACCGGCGCATCCGCTGAATATGGGGAACTCCGGTACCGGGCTGCGCATCTTCAGCGCGCTGGCGTCGCTCTCCTCCTCGCCGATCTCGTTCGGCGGCGACGAGTCCCTGCAGAAACGCCCGATGGAGCCTCTGCTGACCGCGTTGAACGACCTCGGCGCGAAGACCGAATCCAGCGGCGGGCACTGTCCCCTTACGGTCACGGGTCCCATCCGCGGCGGCGAAACGTCCGTCGACGGCACATCCTCCCAGTATCTCTCCGCGCTCCTGCTCGCCGCCCCCCTCGCCCAGGCCGACACCATCCTGAACGTCCCGTTCCTGAACGAAGTCCCGTACGTCGAGATGACGCTCGCCTGGCTGAAGCGCCAGAACATCAACCTGAAGTACAACAAAAACTACACCCGTTTCCACGTGATCGGCGGCCAGCAGTTCAAGCCGTTCAACGAGACCATCCCCGCCGACTTCTCCACCGCGGCGTTCCCGCTCGCGGCGGCCATCGTGACCGGCGGCGGCATCCTGATCCGCAACCTCGATTTCAACGATCCGCAGGGCGACAAGGCGTTCGTCGAGCTCGCCCGGCGCATGGGCGCGAAGATCGAGACCGGAGCGGGATTCGCCTGCGTGAAGCCCGGCCCGGTGAAACTCCACTCCGCCGAACTCGACCTGAACTCCACGCCCGACCTCCTGCCGGTCCTCTCCGTTGTGGCTGCGTGCGCCGACGGCATCACCGTGCTGAAGAACGTCGCGCAGGCGCG